>JAYULG010000391.1:0-7775 GCA_043763755.1 Akkermansiaceae bacterium
TTAGACGCGGGAATGCATCCAAAACATGAAGGTTCTGAAGCAGTTCCCCATTATGAATTTTTAAAAGATGGAACTGCGGATTCCATCATCATTACTCATTCTCACCTCGATCATGTAGGGACTTTACCTGTTTTCTTACAAAGCCAGCCGCAAGCCAAGGTCTTCCTTTCCCCGGAGACAGCGGAACTTGCTTCCGCCATGTTGCACAATTCCGTGAATGTCATGGAGTCCAAGCGCATCGAACATGGCATCGCCGAGTATCCGCTTTTTGAACATCGTGAACTCGATCAAATCGAAGAATGTTTCGAGCTGCGCAACATCGAAAAACCATTTGATCTCGATCACGGCGGCACCATGCGGGCCACCTTCCACGATGCGGGCCACATCCTCGGCTCTGTCGGCGTCACCATCGAGGCTGAAGGTAAAAAAATCTTTTACACGGGAGATGTCAATTTCGAGCACAGCACCCTCCAAAAAGGCGCGCTTTTCCCCACGGATCAAGTGGATGCCCTGATCGTGGAAACTACTCGTGGTGAGCAAGCCCGCCCTCCGAAATACAATCGCCCTGATGAGGAAAATTCGCTTGCCGAGGCCATTGCTCGCGTCATCGCCCGCAAGGGTTCCGTTTTGATTCCAGTCTTCGCCATGGGGAAAACCCAAGAGGTGCTCGGCATGTTGCATCGTTTTAAAAAGGAAGGTCTCATCCCCAAAAACACACCGATTTATATTGGTGGCCTCAGCACGAAAATGACCAATGTGTATGATCGGCACAGCGAGACCTCACGCCGCCATCTTCCGGGATTTCGTTTCCTGAAAGATATGGACCTTGAAGGCAGCAGCAAAAAGCGCAAAGGCCCCATCCCATTTCATCCCGGCTGCATCTATGCGCTCTCGAGTGGGATGATGTCAGAAAAAACCGTTTCGAACAATTTTGCCCGCCAAGGAGTTTTGGAAAATGCCAAGCACGGGCTATTTTTCGTAGGTTATGCAGATCCCGAGACGCCAGGTGGGAAAATCCGTGCTGCTCAGCCAGGAGACTCCATTGTGCTGGATCCTGCCTACCCGGCTGTGAAGTTGAATTGTGAGACTCGCATCTTCGACTTTAGCGGCCATTCCACTCGGGATGCCATCGCAGATTACATAGTTGAAGTTGCCCCGAAAAAGGTATTTCTCGTTCACGGCGATGATGGTGCAGTCGAATGGTTCCGCCAAGAAATCATGAGACGCCTACCAAGTGCTGAGGTCATCGTCCCTCAGCCGGGCATCGAATATACAATCTAACCAAATCACTCTTCCTCAAACATGTTTACCCAGATCATCGCCGCTACCACGTTGGCAGATTTCACCCCACAGATCGCAGGCATCGCAGCAGTCGCCTCATTACTTGGCTGGATCTTAAAAGGTGCACTCACGAAGAGCCAACCCGTGAAGGCTTCCATCACCAAAGACGTGCCCACCAAGGATCGCTCAAAAGCACTCGAAGCGGCCCTCGATAAATCCAAAGCTGCCCATAAATACGCAAAATCAGAACTTGCAGCACTCCAAGAAAGCTCGGTTTCGGGCACCAAATTTGCCGAAATTCAAGCGACATTAGGGACAGCAGAAAAATCACTCGAAGCGGAAGGGAAGCGAGCCGCGCTACTGGAAACCGATCTTAAAAAAGCACAAGACACGATCAAGGTGCTCAATTCTCGCACCAATGATGCAGATAAGGCCCAGAAGGAACGAAGCTTCGCGCTTGAGAATGAGCTTTCAAAAACCCGACAACAGCTTGCAATTTTTGAAGCACGCCCGAATGACACCGCAGAACTTCTTGCTGAAATCGATCGGTTAAAAGAATCCGTGGCCACTACCACTCGTTATGCGGGAGATTTGAGGAAACGCGAGGCAGCGGCCCAAGAAGCTCTCAGCAAAGCCCAAGCAAAAGATTCGAGTCACCCTGCTGCGGCCCAAAATGCCGCTGTTGCTTTGACCACCCCGACACCCGTCGGAGATTCTGATCGTGTAGCCGCTGCAAAAGCAGAGGTCTTACGATTACTAGAGCAGAACAAGCAAATTGCCCCGATGGAAGAAAGTCTACAAAGCGTGTCTCTCACTAGCGATACTGTCTTCAGTGCGATCCCACCTGATGAAATTGCGGCAGATGCGCGCGAAATCATGGAGCCTGTTCCCTCCTAGCATTGCATCGTTTTTGGGATACTTAAAGTGGTTGCTGCGTCTCGCAGCAATCCTTTAACATAACCAGTTCCAGCAGCAGGAAATGGGACAAACCTATGATAGTTGTAAGCTCCCACCTTCGCACAGCGCCTGACTACCGAAGCTTTGGATATTGTGGCCCATCGCTTGGGCGACAGTCATCCAAAGCCGATTGTGCGCCACATCTCCCACGTCAAGTGCTTGGCCCATTTTGAAATTGGCGCCATTCCCGATCATCACTAACGGGATATCTTCCAAAGTGTGTGAATTTCCTTTGCCAAGCTCATTGGTCCACACCACCAGGGTGTTGTCTAATAAACTTTGACCCTCGACTCCGGGCTCAGGAGTTTCTGCTAGGCGTTTTGTGAGGTAAGCGACTTCACCACAAAACCATGTGTTGATTTTTTCCAGCTTCTGCTGCGCGTCGTTATTGTTGTCTGGCTCATGAGAGAGTCCGTGGTGACCTTCATCAACGCCTAGCCAGTTCATCCGCGCTTGGCCCACTGAGCGCATGTATTGCAAGGTGGCCACTCGCGCCATGTCTGCGGATAAACTATTGATGAGTAGATCAATCTGAATGCGGCTCACCTCGGGAGTGTTATCATTCACCAATTCAATATCTGGATCGATTTCTGGGACAACATGCCCGACCTCCTTGGCCTGCCCTTGGCGCTCGAGTTCGCCATTCATTTCCCTCACCAAGTTTAAATGCCGCTCTGCGACGATTTTATCCTCTGGACTCAAGCGGGTGGCAATCCGATCCAACTCTTTCTGAACACCGGCTAACACCCCCATCAGCGTTTCGCGTCCCTTCATCTGGCCATACAATTTTCCTAACATCTGGTTAGGATCTTGAATCGGAGCAATTGGCTGATTCGCACCTGCATAACACATCCGCGTCCACGGATCTGCGCGGTCTGGCACTGCGACTCCATATTCCAATGAGCCAAAACGTGTGCGCGTTTGCTCTTGGGATTGGAAAAAGTTTTTGATCTCTTGATCTATGGATATTCCTCCGGCCCACCCTGCTGGCGTATCCGATCCGCCTTGGATATTGCCTGGTAGCAATTCTGTGCCGGTGAGCAGGCAGCTCATCCCACGCATGTGATTGTCACCATCACCTCTCACTTTATTGGAAACACCGCGCACGACCATCATGCGATCTTTGTAGGCAGTCAGAGGTGCGAGGATCGGTTGTATTTCAAATGCCTCACCCATTGTGGTGGGCCAAAACTTTT
The DNA here is from genome assembly GCA_043763755.1 of Akkermansiaceae bacterium. GTDB lineage: Bacteria > Verrucomicrobiota > Verrucomicrobiia > Verrucomicrobiales > Akkermansiaceae > Luteolibacter. The sequence continues at coordinate 3,435 of JAYULG010000391.1, forward strand.
CGAGAATTGTTCCGTTAGGTGAAAAGACAATGATCAATCGTTGTTTGCGCTGGGGAGCAATGACTTCACCGCCGTAAAGACTTTGCAGCCCCGAGAAGAATGGTAACGCAGCCGTTGAGATTCCCATATCTCGTAAAAACTTCCGTCTGCTATATGATTTCGCGGTTGGTTTCATGGTTTGTTTAGGATGAATTGTAAAAATATATTAGTTAGCGGCAGTGTCCTTTTGAGTGGGCTGCTCAGTCCCTCGGAGCGCTGCGATGGTGGCGGCCTCGACGATGGCGTTGCGGATGCTAAAGCCGTCCGCTTGGAATTTTGTCGTGAGCACCTCGAGCCCGTCAGAGCGGAAGGCGCCGATGGGTTGTTTGACCAAGTGATGGAAAAGATTGCGGATAAAAGCTTTCTGCGCTGCATCGCTGCCGATCACAAATTTGGCGACATCCTGTGGGTTTGCCAAACTGATGGTAGCACCATCATCGTCAATGAAATCGCTGCGGGTATCAACAGGTTTGCCATTTTCCACGGTGCGCGAACGCCCAATTGCATCGAAGCTTTCTAGGCTGAAGCCCAGTGGATTGATGTTTGAGTGACATGCCATGCACGAAGTTGGTTTTGTAATCTCAGTGACCTTCTCGCGCATGGTCAGCTCTGGGTTGAAATCAGAATCTTTAAACTCAATTGCATTCGGTGGTTGCTTGAGTGCCCGTCCCACCACACTGCGAGTCAGAAAAACTCCGCGGTGAATGGGTGAGCTATTGTTGAAGTATGCCATGGATGTGAGGAGATAGGGATGGGTGAGGATTCCGACGCGCTCGCCCTGTGCGAAGCTGACCTTTTGGAAATCCATGCCCTTTACTTCTTTACCATAGATCGGTGCAGTGCGTTCGTTAAGATACAGATAATCTGCTTGCAGTAACTCACGGTAGTCAGAGCTGCCATTCCATACAATTTCGTCAATAAACCGCGTCAGTGATTGCTTTAAATCTACTTTTACCTCTGGGGTAAACTCGGGATAAGCACCTGCATCCTTGGCAATGTCATCGGTCTTTTTCAATTCTAACCAGTGCTCGAAAAAACCATGCAATTTATTCTTTGTGCGAGGACTGGCGAGCATGCGTTGTGCTTGTTGCCGGACTTGGTCTGCATTGACGAGTGCGCCTTGATCTGCTGCCTCGCGCAATTGGCGGTCTGGAATGGAATCCCACAATACCAATGCAAGCCGCGCGGCGATGGCATAACCGTCCGCAGTTTCTGATTCGCCGAGGTCTGGATATAGAAAACGGGGCGATGTCAAAACGGATATGATGCCAGTTTTTACTGCCAGTTCTGGCTTGTCACCGGCTTTTTCAAACATCGGATCACTCCATTGTTTGAACTCTTCATCCGTCAATGGGCGGCGGAACCCACGGGATACGAAATTTTTGAGAAATTCCTGATACTTCGTCCGCCGCGCCGCTGGATCGAGCTCCTCGTTCCACGGAATGCCGACCATTTCCTTCAGCCACTTGAGGACGTATTCAGAAGTGTCTAAGGCCGCTTGATTGGTTGCTTCTAGCCATTCTTTAGAAATGTTGGTGCCGCGCTCATAACCATCGCTCGCATCATCGGGTGGAAATGGATTTGCGAGCACGAAAGTCCGCTGTTGTAACTTTTCAGGCGAAAGATTGGCACGAGGTATGGCTTCCAAAATGCCGTTCGGCTTCTTCCAAAGCAGCGCGATGGACGCCGACTTCTCTTTGAGTTTAAAAAACTCAAGTTTAATGGGATAAGCCCTATTTCCAAGCAGGCGGACGCTCGCTTTTATTTCCCGCACTTCGGAGCCTGAGCTGACGCTGGCATCAAGCAGTGGGTTCTTCCAAATTTCGTTTAGAAAAAAACGAGCGCCATTCTCAGTCCGAATCAAAATCTCGTAAATCCCGCTCTCCTCCACCCACAGGCTCCCCTCCCAAGTCGCTGAGAATTCTTCAGGGGCGAATAGCTCGTCATTCGGTGTGGTTGCGCCGTAGTTGAAATTCACTTGGTCATCTCGCCGCTTGAATTGCTGCTTAGCCTTTTCTGACTCGGGTAGATCATGCAGCCGCTGTCCAAAGTTACTATCGCCCCAGTAGCTGGCTTCAAGTCCACGGTCTGCCGTCTTGAGTCCACCATCTTCCCAATGGAAGCTTCCTATGAGGTCTGCCACGGATTCGCGAAATTGATTACTGGTGAGCCTAGAAAGCTGTCTTCTTACCGGGGTTATCTTCGCGCGCGCCTCAGGCGAATAAAAACTATCATAAACGTATTTCGCAACCGCTACGGCATCTTCGCCATCGCACAGATGTTCGGCTCCTTCCGGCATTGTGCGGTCAATCCGTTTCGCAAGTGCTGGGAGACTTTTTTCTCCAAACAATGGCTCGTCATACTCGTCTTCCACCCCTTCGCCATTTGCCCCATGGCACTCCACGCACAGTTTCTCATAAATCACCCGGCCTTTTTCAAAAACTACCGCGTCATCTGCAAAGCCAGCCGCCGCGCAGCTAAACACAGCAAAGCAGACGTAAATGCCTTTCGCTAAGGAGCTATTCGATTTTAAAAAATTTGCTGGCATCATCCTCTGTGGGCGCATGACTTTGAAGAGTAAATCAGCATACTACGAATTAAAGCGCCTTCTTTCAGGATGGCAGCTACCCAATTCGCACTGCTTAAACCATGCCTTCTTCAAAATGGTGGGTCATCATCGAAATCATCGTCGTTTCGCAAGTCTGCCATGGACGGTTCCGCATGAGACGTTGCTCGATTGCCCGAGGGTGCGCTGCTAGAATTCCGAGATGGCGGAGCGGGCTCATTGCCGCCTTGGACTTTCCAACATGAGAGGCTGACATAATATTTGCCGTTATATTCATTACCGCGGATGTCGAAAATCACTTGCACCTCTTGGCCGACTTGAAAATCGTCCAGAAGCGCACACTTATCTTTCACAACTTCAAATTTTAAGTCTTGTGGGTATTTCTCCTTGCTCGTTGTGACGACAAATTCCCGTTTGGTAAAACCACTTGGGAAGGTCTGAGTCTCGTTGATTAACTTAATGTTTCCTGCCGTCTCGAACATGCCGTGAATGTTTCCTTCTCAGCAGAGATGTCAAACTCTTGAAACGAAATTAACGCCCTGTCACTGGCTTACGCGGAAGAGTGATAGTGCGACGTCGTGGGGTGCGGATGCGAGTTGGCGGCTTTTTCACGGCATTCACTTTCCCAATTGCAGACTTGGTATTTTCACCTTCTCCTGTGAAAAGGGGGCAGGGAAGCGGGATGTCTTTGCATTGCTCAATCAAGGAGTCACCTGCGAGATGGTAGTCTGTGAGGTCGATGGCGAGACGGATTTCACGTGCCATGACAAGCAACCACACCACTGCCGCGAAAATCAAAGAGCCAGCCAGTATCCAGCCCAGTTTTGCATCTGATCCGAAAAAGAAGACCAAGGCTGTAGAAATACCCAGAACCCACACAAGGCATGAGACAACTAGCAATACCAGTGCTTTGGACGGATGAAATGCTGAATTCAAGATTCATAGACTATCAACGCCGCCAATTTTTGCCAAGCTCCTAAATATTACGCGATCGCGTGAGAATAGTTCGTGGTCCCGCAAGTTAAATGCTGATGGAAATTTGCAGAAGCGGCTATTTGCCCAAGCTGACATTGCCATGTTGGGAGCCTTCCACAATCTCGGGAGTTGTCCCCGTGACGAGCGCCTTGATTGACTGATAGAGATATCGGAATTGGCGTGCTCCCGTGTTATTACAGTATTCTGCTTCCTCGCCTATCACGTGAATTAAGGCGATATTCGGATCGTCCGCCCCACTTGGAAACCATACTTTGAATGATGGACTCCACATTTCGCGAATGATTGTGCGATCCTCTACGATTGTGGCATGCCCGCTGAGCATTACACAATCTTTCCATCCATCTTGGCCATGCACTTGGACTTGTGAGTCAGCCTCGATTTCTCGCACCTACTCAGAATCCTGAGAGGTAAACAGCCATAGGTCGTCATTCCTATCGATGTGGGCCACCGCCATTGGACAAGCCTTGCAACCCGCAGGCCCGCCCATTGTGATAAGTATTACAGTACTGAACTCGTTGAGTAATTCGTAAATCTTTTCCAATTGATTGTCCTGCATTGAATAGAGGCCCTGTTAAACATTAATAGGTAGTTTACCTATAAGACCGGGTGAGAAGTATGCTACCCCTCACCCGGATTGCTCTGAGGCTTACTTCGGCATCAGAACTGTATCAATGGCGTGAATAACACCATTACTAGCGGCAACATCAGTCATAATAACCTTTGCTTTGTTGACTGTGACC
>JAYULG010000392.1:0-7747 GCA_043763755.1 Akkermansiaceae bacterium
GTGAGTAGCAAGGATGGGATCCAAAAGTGCATGCAATTGATGACGGGTAAGCGCATCCGCCACCTCCCTGTAGTCGATGAAGGAAATCTCGTGGGGTTAATTTCCATCGGAGACCTCGTGAGCTGGGTGATGCAATCCCAGCAACATACCATCCAGCAACTCCAAGGCTACATCTCCGGAGACTACCCTGGTTGAAGCTCCAGCGAATCATCTTCTCAAAGCGGCATACGTCACGAAGGTGCCACCCACTCGAAGTTCTACCTATTATGAGGCCTTATCACCTTGGTCTGCTCGCCTACTTGCTCCTTTGTGCATGTTTCCAAGCTGCGGAAAAACCTTCGCTCAATCCGAGAAACGTCGAACAAAAAATGCTCGACCTTCAGAAAAACTTTAATGTCATCGATACTGATAGAAACGACGGTTTGTCGCCTCAAGAGGTAAAGCAAGCAATGGTTCGCTCAGGTTCCAAGGACGTTTCCGAAAAACGAATTCAGAAGATAATAGAGTTTTACGATTTTAATAAGGATGGCAAAATTGAACTGCGCGAGGCCCAATCTGGTGCCGTTTCCGGGCCGGAAGCGATGATCAACAAGATTCAGTAGCCGCTCCGCTACGCTTTCAAGGAAACTAATCCTTCATTGATAGTCAATCCGTCGCAAAAACGTGATGGCTGCCAGTCAGGGCGTTTAATACATCTTTGGAAACCCGCTGCCACCTTGAGTAAGAATGCAACCAGCCCCCTAGTATTGGGGACATGAAGCTTGACAGGTTACCTCCTCAGTGTTTGCCTGCCGGCGGCAGCGGGGGAGTCCTCTCCTCTGGTAGTCCTATAACAGCAGCAAGTTACCTCTGAGGAATCACTGCTGCGCACCCCACTTCACTACCTACTTTTGCACAATATGGATTGGACCTCGCCACTTTGGTATGCCTCCTATATTCTCGTCCTCATTGGCTTGGCCGGCTATGGTTCGCATCGGCTCACTATCGTTTTTCTCTACCTAAAGCACATTCGGAACAGCCCGAAGCCAAAGGAATATTTTAAAGAAGTGCCGCTGGTAACGATCCAGCTACCTGTTTTTAACGAAATGCACGTTGTGGACCGGTTGTTGGATTCCGTCTCTGCCTTGGATTATCCAATCAATAAGATGCAAATCCAGCTTCTGGATGATTCAACCGATGAAACTCGTGAAATTTGCCGCGCCGGTATCGCCCGCCTCAAAGCACGCGGATTCGATGCAGAACACATTCACCGCACGGATCGCACAGGCTACAAAGCGGGTGCTCTGGAAAATGGCACGCGATTCGCAAAGGGCGAGTTTCTGCTCATTTTAGATGCGGATTTCGTTCCTAATCCCGATCTATTACAACAAACGATCCACTATTTCACCGATGATCAAATCGGGATGATCCAAACCCGCTGGGGGCATTTGAATCGCACCTACAATGTTCTCACTCGTATCCAAGCCATGTTTCTGGACGGGCACTTGGAACTGGAGCAAACAGCCCGCAATCGCTCAGGACGCTTTTTCACCTTCAATGGCACCGGTGGAATCTGGAGAAAATCGTGCATCGCAGATGCCGGCGGCTGGGAGCACGATACTCTCACCGAAGACATGGACCTCAGCTACCGTGCTCAGTTAAAAGGCTGGCGTTTCATCTTTCTCAACGATGTAGAAACTCCCGCCGAGCTGCCCGTGGACATGGATGGCTTCAAAAGCCAGCAACATCGGTGGACAAAAGGTTCCATCCAAGTTTGTAAAAAAGTCCTTCCCGCCATTTGGCGCTCCGATGTGCCGCTCTTCATTAAAATGGAGGCCACCGCACACCTCACCTCGAATTTTGCCTACCTGCTCCTCATCCTTCTTTGCTTCCTGATTTACCCAAATCAGCAATGGCAGCCAGATTTCGGGAAATTTACCTACTACATCATCAACGTTCCTATCTTCTTTTTTTCGTCCGTTTCAGTGATCGTGTTTTACATGGTTTCCCAAAAAGCCCTGCGCCCTGGCTCTTGGTGGAAGGAGCTTCCGTATCTTCCTCTACTGCTTGCACTTGGCATAGGAATGTCCATTAGCAATTCAAAGGCCGTCATCGAGGCAATCTTCAATCACCAAACCGCCTTCGTCCGCACACCCAAGTATGGGATTGATCAAGCGAAGCACACGGACTGGAAAAAAAGCAGCTACAAAGCCATAAAATCCCTCACTCCATTTGTCGAATTACTGTTCGGGTTCTTCTTCCTCTTCATCGTGCTCGAAGCAGCCATGGAAGGGCGTTGGTCTTCCGCGATTCTTTTGCTTCCCTTTCCCGTCGGATTCTTTTACACATCCTTATCTTCTTTGGTGCGCCTACTTCCATCTGCCACTCCGGCACGCTCCATTAAGATCGCGAATCCTAAAGCACCCTGACCTTCTCATGCCCGGACTTTCTTTATCGAGACTCCTCATTCGATCAATCTTTGCAGTAGCCCCAGCTCTCATGCTGAGCAGTTGCGGCTCGGGTTCTGGCGGCTTCGGGAATGATACCCGAAATAAAATGATCGTCAGCGTGAGCGATCAGCGCATGGTGCTCGTGAGAGATGGCACCCCGGTGAAAACCTACAAAATTTCCACTTCCAAATTTGGTGTCGGAGATCGTCCCAATAGCAACCGCACACCTCTCGGCCATCTTCAAGTCGCCAAAAAAATCGGTGATCGTGCACCCGTCGGGGCTGTATTCAAAAGCCGCCGCCCCACTGGAGAGGTTCTCGCCCCAAATTCACCAGGCCGTGATCCCATAGTTACCCGCATTCTCTGGCTCACCGGCAGCGAAGATCGCAATCAAAACACATTCCGCCGGACAATATACATCCACGGCACACCCGAGGAAAGCAGACTGGGGACTCCAGCATCCTACGGCTGCATCCGAATGGGCAGCCGCGATGTTGTGGATCTCTACAACCGTATTGGCACCGGCGCGGACGTTTTTGTCATCCGTGGTTCCATCCTCACCGCTCGTCCAGTTTCCAGTAGCATAACTGCTGGCAAGAGTCGTGGCTCCGGAGGAAATTCCTAACTTCGTAAAACAGGAGCTTGACACCGCTTTCCCGCTTTCTATCTTGCCCGACCCGGCAAGGGGCATCTGACACTTTTTTTACACTAATAACATGGCCAACCATAAATCTTCTATCAAGCGCGCTCGTCAAACCGTCGTCCGCACGGAACGCAATCGTGCCGAGAAAAGCCGCATGAAGACTCTCCGCAAAAAGGTTCTCGTAGCAATCGCCGCTGGTGATAAACCCGCAGCCGTCGCGGCCAGCTCGATCTTTTCCTCCGTCGCAGACAAAGCTGCAAAGCGCAATTTGATTCACCCGAACAAGGCTGCGAACTTGAAAAGTAAGACCGCCAAGGCCATCGCTGCGATTGCTTGATTGGTCTGAAACTCACAATTCCTCCTCATTACGAATCAAGCGGATCGGTTTACCCGGTACCGCTTTTTTCATGACTGCCATGCCAAAATCAATTCCCACAGAGCGAGCCACTGTCGCGGCGAAGATTGCTAAGAACCCGACGAATTACAAAGTCTGTGAAGGCTGTGATTCCATCGTCGGCATTGCCACTGCACTCTGCCCAAATTGTCATAGCTTCCGGTTCGATGCCTCTGCGCAGCGGGTCGTGCAGCAGGCTCGCATCCTCGGCGCTCGCGAACAAACCTCCGTCACTGCTGAGGATCTAGGGTGACTTTTCCACTGAGCCATCAGAACACATGGAGGCAGTGAGCTTTAAAGAATGGAAAGTAGTCTGCGATGCTCTCAGTAGCGGCCGCCAAGCCATCATCCTCCGTAAAGGCGGTATTCACGAAGGGCGCCTCGGATTTTCCTTCGCTCACGCATCGTTTTTCCTCTTTCCAACGCATTTCCACGCACAAGGCAGCCATGTGAGGGAAGGGGAGATGCCCGCCATTGCTGAGTGGCAAATCGGTGATCAAGTTTCCATCACCCATCACGCGCAAACACTTCGCGCGGTGACACTCACGGATTGGGACCACGTAACGGCACTTTTCCCCTTCCACATCTACTCGGAGCAGGCCATCCGTGATCGCTTCGATTGGGGTGAAAAAGGCATGGTCCGCAGTAGCATTCACGTCGCGCTCGTTCGCGTCTTGAAACTCGCGACACCATGGGAATTTACCTATCTGAAGTCCCACGGCGGATGCCGCAGTTGGGTCAATATTCCTTCACCCCCAGCCGATTGTCTGAAAGAAGCGGTCTCAGTTCTTGATGATTCCGCACTCCACCGAATTGCGGAAATGCTTGATGTTTGATTCGTCTTTGCGGTGCGACCAAGCACTTTTGATCTATGATACAGGGCCTGAAAACACTCAATCAAGCTATCAGCAAGTAAAACTGAGCCGGACGCAGCGTCCCTTGCAGATTACGATTCCGTTGATAGCTCCGTGGCATTAAATTCCGCACTTTTAAATCCCGCATACTTCACAGAATTCCTCTTGCGGCTGAGGCGCCGCCTTTCATAGATCTTGCACCATCTTTGCGGTTGGCTCCGAATTTCACGTGTGCACTCATGAAGACCTCGTTCACAAATTCCCTACTACCTATAACCGCTCCATCTGTGAAATAGCAGACTCGGCACCGTCGCATTTTCGCGATCCCTAGATCTTTTAAAACCACTACGTTCGCCTCGTTTTCATACATCTCCGCAGTGTCTTGCGACATACTGTTAGTATGCCTGTGACTACTGCCACTTTTCTTAAACTGCCGCTGGCGCTCTGTCGTCCCCGGCTTCTTGCCCAGCGCCAATCCCATCCGCCGCCTATACACGCGCGACACTTCCTTCTATTTCTCCACCTTCACAATCCACTGCCTAATCACAAAAATAAGCACGTAATAGGCCCTCTCGCGCCTTTCTCCCGTCCCCTTTCGCACCACCGCCAACTGCTTCACCATAGCTGCTTCATCGATAGTTCGCTAGATCCTCCGCCAATCCTGCTGGCACCGGATTAAGATCAATGTAGGCAGCAACCGTCCGGGATGCCATGCCGCTTTCCACAATGATGCTTTTAAATCGATCCTCCCACAAAGCGCCCGAGTGCGAAGGCATGCGATTGAACCATTTGGTAAAACGTTCGAGATATGCCTTCATGAACCAGCTTAGGTCATCCATTCGCCGAGTGAATCGACTCCGGCTGTCCTCCACTCGTCGCTCGGCCTGCTCTGTAATAACAAGCAATCCCCTTTTCTCTAAAAGCTAGGCTTTGTAACATCATTGGATATTAACTAAATTTACTATGTTTTCATAGGGATTCGTTTTGAATCATTGGGTTTGGACGACTTATTTAAACTTTTAATGATCCATTCAACATTTTCATTGATCTTTCTGTTGATTTTTTTAGAACCGCAACGCTTATGAAATTCAAAAACTTAATAATCACATTTGCGGCATCGTTGAGCGTAGCAAACGGCGCCAATCTATTACTTAACAATTCCGGTTTCGACTCCAGTTTCCCTAATTATTACGATGGTACATATTCGACTGGTATAACCACTGCGGGCTGGACCCTGACGATAACTGGTGTCACGGCTGCAGATTACGGTGGAATAGGGAATAACCAAAATAGAATTCCAAACTTCGCATACGCAGGCGGTACCTCCGCTATCTGGACAACGGTTCCCGCTGATCGCGCAGTGGTTGCCGGGGGGGGAATATACACTTTTGGTTTCGAGGCACGGAGAGATAATAGCGGCGCGTTGGCTGGAATTGTGTTTGTGGATTGGTTTGACAGCACCGGCACCTTGCTGAGTAGCTCGGCGGATTTTGGAGACCAAGTGGACGCAACTTCTGTCACCTCTGGGGATCCTTTTGGAGTATTCACTCAATCTGTTACCGCACCAACGGGCTCGACGGCGGCGGGCATTCGATGGGGCGGCACAGGAGGAGCCGAAAAAATGGTCGCAGATAGCTTTTCGCTTGAAGCGATTCCTGAACCATCAAGTGCTATTATAGGTTTGTTAGGCGCTAGCTTGTTGCTTCGCCGCACTCGCCGCTAAGGAGCAGCACTCAGTAGTACTACTGGAAATGATCAATAGGGTGGGCAGCGTAAGCTGCCTGCCCTTTTCATTTCGCAAAATTCTGCTAAGCATTCTATAAACGTCCATTCTATAAAAAGCCAAGCTTCCTAACATCATTTTCGATGGCTTCAAAGTTTATGCTCCTTTGGGTGCCCATCAGACCCGTGATGTAATGCTGCGCGTGATTGAGGCCGTTGCTGCCCTGACCTATAAAGTGTCGGTCGTATCGTTGGCAGAAGTCCATGAGTTTGGACGCATTTCTGCGTAGCGGAGTGGTGTCATTTTTTATTGAACGAGGTCTTGTAACTGCATCTTTGTTATTTAGTTTCCGTTTCTATAGTGATTCGGATCAATGATTTAAGCACAAACTTTACCGAATGTTAGTACAACTAAGTAGAACTGAATAGATTCTTCCGAGCTAAAAAAATCGCGTGGGTCATGGGATGCAATTCAGTCTCATAAGGTATCAAAAGATGCGGTTACAGGTTTGAAAAAAAGACGCGGCCAAGAGTTTAAAAAGACAAACAGCCGTGAGGCTAGAGATTTCAGACATCAAGCAGTGTATTTTTTCTCGACAGGTTTTTGTTTACACAATATATCGCATCGGCCTCGAGGATACAACATCTCCAAGTCGCTCATTACAATATCTCCGATTATGAAATTTCGAGTTTATCAATTTGTCACCGCGCCAGCCATTCTTATTGCGGTGTCTTGCAGCCTCAATGCCGAGACGATTTTCGGTATGACAGCATCGGCTAGTGGCAGCCTTTTGCCGGGCATCGGTCTTGTGTCGTTCGATAGCACGAATCCCGGAACTATAAATTCTGTCGGTAATTTCACTGGTCTTGTATCAGGCCACGGTCTGCGCAGCATTGATTTTAGACCCAGCACTGGCCAGTTATACGCTATCAGCAACAATGGAGCAGCAGCGCAAATTTACACGGTGGATATTACAACTGCTGCCCTCACTTCGGTTGGAAGTGGATTCGTTTTGACTGGAAATACAACCAATCGAATTGAGATGGATTTTAATCCTGTCACTGATTGGATTCGGATCATCACAGGTGCATCTCGCGAGAGCAGTTTGGAAAACAACTTCATTGCGGATCCTGCCTCAGGTGCTCTCTCAGCTGCTGCAAATCTTTTTTATGCCAGCGGCGATGCTCAGTCCGCTGCTACAAACTTCTCAATTATCGGCGCTGCTCACTCGAATAATTTTGCAGGAGCCACCACAACGACCTTGTATGCTTGGGAATACAATACTGATGCATTGAATACTATTGGAGGGATTGATGGTTCCCCATCGCCTGACACGGGTGCAATGAATACCGTGAACTTACCTAGCTCAGCCATGACCGGCAACGCGGGACTCGGAATGGATATCAGCGGTGCGAGCGGAACACTGTATGCCACCCATGACAATCCGAATGCTTTTGATGTCATGGGACTATATTCTCGGGAGTTGTCGACTGGGCTAGAAACGTTCATCGGAGCTTATGGGGCTGGAATTTTTATTTCGGATATCTCAGTTATGCCAATTCCTGAACCTTCATCGGCATTACTTGGCGGGCTTGCTGCTTGTATGCTCGCCGCCCGCCGACGCCGGGATGGATGAAGCTTATCGTGCTTGAGAGCTGGCATAATACGTAAATCTACATTGTAAGCAACGGTCGAACAGAGTCT
>JAYULG010000393.1:0-2183 GCA_043763755.1 Akkermansiaceae bacterium
ATTAGTTAATTTTTCTTAACTTTTACCTGATCCCCATTCGTGCTCGCTGAGACATGAGTGGGGATTTTTTATTTTTGACACAACTACTTCATTTACAACGATTTATGACGTGTTTAAATAATGTTGAAATTCCAATTTAGCGCCCTACTTGATCGCGTAGATTAAGCAACACACCTTGAATTTCTCCCGAGTTTGGCCTTTAATCGCCTCGTCGGTTCGCAAGAACCAATACCTCCCCCCACAACAATGAAACGTTCCCCATCCCCTCGTGGTGGAAGTTTGGTTACTGCCATGCTTGCCGCCGTCCTCACTATTCAATCCGCATTTGGAAATTCAGAAATTCCTGTCGGTAAACTCGACGTTGATCGCGCACTTGTCCGTGTCGGTACACGTTCCAATCTCAATTGGGAAATCACTTACCCGCAACGCCTCGTTGAGACAAACTTGATCACCACCACTACGGTAAAAATGCGAGTCCGCGCCTTAGGCGTTGCTTTCCAATCAGGAAGCACCTTGCTCCCGTTCGAAGGAAGCTGGACTAAAAACAGCTCGGCTTGGACTGTATTTTTCCGGGGTAAAGGCCCCTCCGTCGTGCCTACTAACGTTCTAGTAGATACGGTGATGAACCCTGGCGATCAAGTCCGGTTCCGCGCACGTGGCGGTGCTAATGCGACTGGCACTTCATGGTTCCCATTTCGCCAAACAAACAACTCAGATGCATACGCAGTGGTTCTAAAAAATGGTGATACACCTCCAGCTTACGCACCCGCCTACAGCCAAGGCTCGGTAAAGAGCTTCATGACTCCGTATCTCGATAGCGCGGGAAGGATCAAGATCGGCCCTCAAGATCTAATCATCCTTTTTGAAGGTTCCACCGCCGCACCTGGCACTGCCATGTTTGATATGCAAGATCTTGTATTGCTCGTCAGCTTCGAAAGCGTCGTCACCACTGCCCCAAGACCATGAAAACTCCCTTGATCCCATTCGTAACATTCGCGCTCGCCAGCCAATTTTGCCACGCCCAGCTGATCCTTGAGCGCGTGACTCCCGAGTCCCTGGCGAAGATTCGCCAAGAGTCGCACGTCGCCACAGCTCCTTCAGAAAATGTCCCGGAAAATCAAATTGCGCGGCCTACTGAGCAATCGATCATTCGCGATTCGACCATTCTAAACGATGGGAAAAATTGGACGATTATTCCAAGGGGCGCAATTGTTTACCTCCCCGAGGCACTCAAGGCGAAAACTACGGGAAAGCCTGTTGGCACCCTTCTACCATTCATTGATTTTGTGAGCCGTAATCCAAGTTGGATCACTACCAATGAGGTGACGTTTGATCAAGCGGCTGGCAACGAAGCATTACCTCCTACGAAAATCGCCTTTTGGGCGAAGCAGGATAAGCTCGTCATCGCTGTCCACTTACGCGGGCCGATCTCCGTCCAGATTCCAAAAACCATCCCTGCCCTCTCCAAAAAATGAAACGCATCCTTACTCTACTAGCACTAGCCTCTAGCAGCTCATTTGGGCAAGTCGGCTATGTCAACTTCGTCCGCCAATCCCAGCAATCCACCTCAGTCGTTTGGGACATGCCAGTCGCCCCGAAAGGTGCCGCACCATCGGCATTATTGATCGAAGAAAATGGCGCACTTTTTCAATTATGGACCATTGAACAAAACGGCGGACGAGATTTCCTGCTCGATCAAAAACTCGTCGGTGCCTATCTGCCAGCGGCTGCTATCACCATCACGACACTCGACCCGAATGGTGCAGTCCGGCGCACCCGAATTGATAAGCCTTTCACCGTAAACGTAAATATTTCGCGCCTGCTCAGCGGCACGGGCCTCCCCCTCGCCGCCACTCAAGTATTACTCCAGCAATACGTAGCACCATACCCAGCAGGCTCATTCACGCTCAATCCTACCACTGTCATTTCTGGTACACCGGCCAGCGCCCGGAGCATCACTAGCAATGGCATTGACTCCCGTGCATACGCACCAGCGGTGCGCCCGCTCGCTCCGACTACTGATATAACCAAGGGCCTCGGTGAGGAGCACTTCGTCGTCCATGCACTGTCCGACGGAACGTTTTCCCAAACCCAGCTTGCATCCGCATCCGTGCAGGTCTGGCCCGTCGCATCAGGCGAAATCCAAGGGATCATACCTAATAAAACCTATGGTATGGATTTAC
>JAYULG010000394.1:0-7672 GCA_043763755.1 Akkermansiaceae bacterium
CTCACCGCCTTCGAAGCTGCCTACATGGCGGAAATCCTGCGTGGCGGAGTGGCTAGCATCGAGCGCTCCCAGTGGGATGCCGCACGCGCACTTGGCCTCGATCGCCAGCAGACGTGGCGCTTCATCATCCTCCCGCAAGCACTGCGCCGAGTGCTACCGGGCATGGCTGGCCAATGCGCCTCGCTGGTGAAAGATTCTAGCCTTCTGAGTGTTCTAGGCATCGCGGAATTTGCCAAACAAACGGACGTGGCAGTGAGCAGCACCAGCTCACCACTCGAAGGTTACCTGCCGATGGCGCTAGGTTACCTCGCGCTCACGTTGCCTCTGAGTTGGCTAGCGAGACGGCTTGAACAAAAGTGGAAAATTGCATGAAGATCGAAGTCGCATCATTAGTGAAAATCTACGGCACCCAGCGCGTGCTCAATGATCTTTCGTTTTCACTACCCGCTGGCACCCGTTGCCTCGCGCTGATCGGGCCATCCGGCGGCGGAAAATCGACTTTGCTGCGCCACCTTGGCGGCCTCGAAAGTCCTACATCAGGCAGCATCGAGGTGAACGGGAAATCACTCTCAGCCGATGAATCTGCACTCCGCCAGTTCCGCCGCAAGAACGGGTTTTTGTTTCAAGGGTATAACTTATTTCCCCATCTGACGGCCCGCCAAAATATCGTTCTCCCCCTTGTGGAAGTCCACGGCAAGCATCCTTCAGAAGCTAACGACCTCGCCGTTTCTCACCTTGAGCGCTTCGGCCTTGCCAGCCATGCGGAGAAACTTCCCGTCCAACTCAGCGGTGGCCAACAACAACGCGTGGCTCTCATTCGTTCTCTCGCGGCAGCACCCGAGTTATTGTTTCTCGATGAACCCACAGCCGCCCTCGACCCAGAGATGACCGTTGAAGTCCTAGAACTCGTGCGCGAGCTCATCCTCAGCGGGCAAGACGTCATCCTTTGCACTCATGAAATGGGATTTGCCCGCGCCGTGGCAGATGTAGTTGCCTTCGTGGCAGCCGGGAAGATCATCGACAGTGCCTCGCCAGATCGCCTCTTCGCCGCACCGGAAAACCCAGAGGTCAGCCGCTTTCTTAGTAAAGTGTTAGAATTTCGTTAAATCACTCTGTGTCTATTTTTACCATGCGAGCTGCGATCTCTTTTAAATCTTCCACTGGGATCGCGTAGTTTTCTGCCCTGTTTGCTCTCGCGATATTCATCCCGATGCATCTGCCATCTAAATCTAACAACGGCCCACCCACCACCAACCGGCTGCCCAGAAGATCGTGCTGCATCACTCGGGGAAATCCGCTGCGCCTCGCCGAGTATTCGCCACTCATTTGATCGTTGCGGTTTTGCTGATCCGCAAATAACTCCGCCCGCGCCGCCAGTCGCACGTCCACCGTGGTCTCGATTTTTTTGCGCCGATAGGTGACTTTCACCGTGCTTCCCCCCTTGCGATCTTTGAGTAGTTCCGCAATCTCCTCGATCTTCTTGATCGGCTTTCCTTCGACCTTTAAAATAAAATCTCCCTTCTGTAATCCAGCCTCGGACGCACCGCTCTTCTCGCCCACTTCTTCGATTTCGAGCAAATTTTTCGTAAGCTTCAAGACAACGCCCAGCACCGCACCGCCCGAGGCCGGGATCTCACGGATCTTTGCGCTCACGATGCCTGCGAGGAGGCGGCGGCTGGTCCGCGTCGTCGCCCCATTTCCCACCACCCAAGTTCCCTGCGGCACGGCACTCGTCGCTGCATAATTCACGGGTATCAACCCGCTGGCACTGATCTTTAGCAGGGCTACATCCCAGATCGCATCCACCCGGATGACCTTGGCATCGGTGTAATTTTTCTCATCCACCGTCACATTCAGTTTGGCCACTTGGGAGACCTCGCTTGCCTTAGTGAGAATGTATCCGTCTTCAGAAATCACCACGCCGTAGCCTGCCTCTTTACGCCCATCGAGGATCACGGCACTGGAAGTTTGCAGCACTTGACGCTGCGCCTCGAAGGCCGCCACCACCGCCGTGCCAGCCGTTCGGAAAGCTGAATCTAAGCTCTGCTGGCCTGCAAGCGGCAGACTCAGCAGTGCGAAACAAATGATGGCCCTGATCTTACCGTTCACCGAGGTTGAGTGTGTAGGGTTTGGTTTTTCCATCGCGCAATAATTCTAGAGAAATTTCATCCCCCTTCGCCATCTCCTTTAGCATACCTTGCATTTGCTCGCGCGTCTCGAGGGCGGTTCCATTGAGTTTCAGGATCACATCTCCTTCCTTGATACCTGCTTCTTGTGCCGGGCTTTTTTCGCCGACTTTACTTACCCGCAAGCCACCACTTGGCCGCGCCTCAGTCGCTAGTCCTAAAAAGCCACTGCCTTTTTCCGGCTTCTCGGCAAATGGCCCTTCACCGATGAATTCACTCTTCAACATCCCATCCCAGTGCGTGATAAACTCGCTCATCGGCACGTGCATGTTCGCTTGCAACTGCGCTCCCACCCGCGAGTGAATGCCGATCAGATTTCCGTTCATGTCAAACAACGGGCCACCCGAATCCCCGCCGATTAATGTGCAGTCAGATTGGAAAGTGGAGTTCGCCATCCGCACCATTCTGCCTAACCGCACCACCGAGCCGCGCTCTTTGTCCAAGCCACCCGAGTGCCCTAGCGCAAACACCCAATCGCCCAAGCGCGCCGAGTTCGTGCGATCAATTTCCACAAAAGGATAGCTGCCTTTTTCGATAATCTGAATCATCGCCGCATCCGTTTCTGCCACTAAGCCCAAGGACACCGCCTTCAGCTCAGTCCCATCCTCCAGCACTACGGTCACTTTTTTTTTCACCCCAGCAGTCACGTGCGCCGCCGTCAGAATCAGCCCATCTGCAGAAACGATCACTCCGCTACCCGAGCCTTCACCCAGCAATACGCAAACTGCTGCGGCCCGCACTTTTGGCAACGCCTCCTGAATCGCACTTTGGATTGCCTCCAGATCCTGCCGACCTCCTGGTGCCTTTTTGTCGTTGAAATACTTGCGGCTTTCTCCGGCAAAGGCCATCGGCGCTAGCAATGCGCACATTAAACAGCAGATTCGAAAGTTCATGAATGGATGCGCTGTGAGACTAGTGGACTAATACCCAGACGGCAACCCATCGCTGAGAAAATCTTAAAGTCTTGCGCTGTTTCGCAGCTTGTCGGTTCATTCGGAGCACAAGCGCATCGCTTGTTGTCTTCGGCGCCCTCACCGAAGACGAGCGTCTTGAGCAGTGTGAAGGCAGTTTTCGACGAGAGCGTCAAAAACGACACGCGGGGGCGCGTGTGCTCCCCTTAGAATTTGCAAATCACCCGGCTAAACTGTCTTCCGCCGAAAGATGCCGATCCATTCACGGCCTTCGCGTCCAGGGTAGGCTTGCTGGGGCATCCAGCCATCCACTTTCTCAAACCAAGGAGAAAATAAATAGTCCAGCTCCTCAAGCGTCGCACCAAAGGGTGGGCCGTCTCGTGCTTCTCCGGGATCAAACGGATTGAGGAAAAAGACCCCGGCAAGAATCCCACCGGGCGAGAGGATTCTTGCTGCGGCTGCTGCATAGGCGGGCCTGTGACTAGGATCAATCGCGCACAAGCAAGTGTGTTCCCAAATCGAGCTGATTTCCACTTCGCTTTGCCAATCAGGATCGAGGAAATTCCCGAGTTGATAAGTTTCATTTCCCGCTGGTTCAAAGGCCTCCGCACGAGCCACCGCCGTGGGAGAAAGGTCCACTCCCCGCACTTGAAGGCCTGCATCTGAGAGTGCCCTCACATCGTGGCCATAGCCACACCCGGGCACTAGCACCGCGCCATCACCCCATAGTGCCCGCTCCATTTTCCCTAGCAACTCAAGCAATGGCGGCGCAGCAGTACCCTTCTCCCATGGCATATCTCCAAGCTGATAACGTGCTTCCCAATCCGTCATGTTGAAATTATAGCTGTTGAGGTTACACACGATATATTTCACTCCCACTCAATGCTAGCGGGAGGCTTGGTGGAAATATCATATAACACGCGGTTAATCCCTTTTACCTCATTCAGAATTTTATGGCTGGTCTCGCGCAGGAGGATGGCGGGTAGCTCTACCCAATCCGCAGTCATGGCATCTTCGGAAACGACGGCGCGGAGATTGGTGGCCCATTCGTAGCTACGTTCATCTCCCTTTACTCCCACCGTTTTTACGGGGATGAGGCCAGCGTAGGCTTGCCAAACTTTGTCATACCAGCCGTGTTCTTTTAACTTACCTATGAAAATGGCATCGCACTTGCGGATGATGCGCAAGCGCTCCGCAGTCACCTCGCCAGGGCATCTCACTGATAGACCCGGGCCAGGAAACGGATGGCGCTGAAGTATATCTTGTGGAATGCCCAATGCTGTGCCCAATTCACGGACTTCATCTTTAAACAACTCTGCGAGGGGTTCTAATACTTTACCCTCCGCTTGCAGTTCAAGAATCCTTGCAACTCGATTGTGGTGGGTCTTGATGACGGATGCCTTGGACTTGGCATTTGATGCGCTCTCGATCACGTCTGGATAAAGTGTGCCTTGGGCGAGCATTTCTGCATCACCCACCGCATCCCAAAATACATCGATAAACATGTTCCCGATGATCTTGCGCTTCTTCTCGGGATCCGCCTCACCAGCGAGGGCTGTTAGAAATCTTTCTGACGCGTCAATGGTCTCGATCTCTACGCCGATGCGCTTGAAATTTGCCTGCACGAGTGCGGCTTCATCTTTTCGCAGCAGACCATTATCCACGAAGATTGCCCGAGTTTTCACGCCAGCTTCTTTCAAAAGCACGGCAAGCACGGTGCTATCGACTCCGCCGGAAACACCACAAACGACTTGCTTGCTGCCTACTTTTGCACGGATGCTCGCGATCATCTCGCGCTTGAAATCATCAATCTGAAACGGGAGTAGCCCATTTGCGTGAGCGAGGAAATTTTTGAGAATCTGCAAGCCTTGATGGCTATGGGTCACTTCCGGGTGGAACTGGATGCCGAAGAATAAATCATCCCACTGCAATGAAACAGGAGTGCCATGTTGATTCGATGCAATAACTTTAGCGCCATCAGGAAGAATTTTCACCGTGTCTGAATGACTCATCCATACTTGCGAGCAGGCGGAAACTCCTTCATACAAGCCCACGCTGGAGGCAGGAAATAAATCGGCTGGCCCGTATTCACGGCGGTCACTCGCTTCCACGCTACCACCGAATTTTATATTAAGTAGCTGCATGCCATAACATACACCAAGCACAGGGACATTGAATGCCTTGAGCGCTTCGAAATCGAGGTCGGGTGCGTCTGCCTCACTTGTACTTTTCGGCCCACCTGATAGTATAATAGCACCGGGTTTTCCTATATCAGGGAAATCCTCAATCGCATATAGTTTAGCGAAGAATCCGAGCTCACGCACGCGGCGAACGATGAGCTGAGTGTATTGCGAGCCGAAGTCGAGCACGGCGACGTGGTTGGTATCTGACATTTATGTGAGTTGCTGGTAGTTCGTAGGCTCTTCTGTCATCACGATGTCATGCACATGGCTCTCACGCAGTCCGCCGGCAGTGATGCGGGTGAAGATGGCGCGCTCGCGTAGCTCGGCAAGTGTGGCTGCGCCGACGTAGCCCATACCAGATTTAAGGCCGCCCATGAGTTGGAAAATCACATCGGAAAGCGGGCCTTTGTAGGGGACGCGCCCTTCTACCCCTTCGGCAACGAGTTTCCCCGAGCTATTTTGGCCATAGCGATCGCCCGCCCCTTTTTGCATGGCACCAATAGAACCCATGCCACGGTAGGTTTTAAATCGGCGCCCTTGAGAATTTACCGTCTGGCCAGGGCTTTCACGAGTGCCCGCGAGAAGCGAGCCGAGCATCACCAGATCTGCGCCCGCCGCTAGTGCTTTCACAATGTCTCCAGAATAACGGATCCCACCATCTGCGATGACTTTTACACCTGCTTCGCGGCAGATTTCCGAGACATTCTGAATCGCCGTGAACTGTGGCATACCAACCCCTGAAATCACACGGGTGGTGCAAATCGACCCCGGACCCACGCCGACTTTCACCGCGCTGGCGCCTGCACTCACAAGGTCCCGCGCACCCTGCGCAGTGACGACATTACCAGCCACCACTGGCACACTTGAGAGCGCTCGCAGTTTCCCGATCACATCCATAACATGGCGGGTGTGGCCCGTGGCAGCATCAATGAAAAGCGCATCTGCCCCCGCATCGATAAGGACACGCCCACGATCAATGCAGTCTGGCCCAACTCCCACCGCAGCGCCGCAGCGGAGCTGGCCGTTCGCATCCTTCGCGGCATTGGTGAAAGTGATGCGCTTCTCAATATCCGAGCCAGTAATGAGCCCAGCCAGTCTGCCATCTGGATGGACGAGTGGAAGTTTCTCGATCCGGTTTTGATATAGAATACGGCGGGCTTCCTCAAGGCTCGTATGAGGCGGAGCCGTGATGATTTTGCCCAGTGGAGTCATCACATCCGCCACGGTGGCATCCGTGCGATCTAGGTAACGGACATCGCGCCCAGTGACCATGCCCTGAAGTTTTCCATCCGCATCGATGACGGGGAAACCCGAAAAACCGTTCTTGGACATTACCTCACGCACGTAATCGACCGTGTCTTCTTTGCGGACCGTATGAGGTTTCTGAATGACGGCATTTTCCGAGCGCTTGACTCGGTAGACCATGGCCGCCTGCTCATCAATGGGGCATGCGCGATGAATTACACCCATGCCACCTTCGCGCGCTAGGGAGATGGCAAGATCGTGTTCTGAAACGGTATCCATCGCCGCAGATACCACTGGCAAGAAGAGCTGAATGCCCGCAGTGACGTGAGTCGATAGGTCCGCATCGCCGGGTAAAACCGCGCTCATGGCGGGCACCAAAAGCACGTCATCAAATGAAAGTCCGAGAGAAATCTCTGCCATGGCGGAGTCAATAGAAGCGCCCTAGGCCGCGCAAGTCCGAATCTGGCTGGGCAAAAAATTCAAGATTTGATGCATCCGAGACAGACCTCAGAAATGAGTTTTACTTCGTGAATACCGCTGGTAATCTGCATCTCACGCTGGCTTAAACCCAACAAACCCATGTCGAGACCTATTTCTATCCTTACAATTTTTTTGATCCTAATATTGCGGACATGGGCAGCGCCCATCATCACTGAATTCTCAGCCAGCAATCAAACTGGGATCGCAGATGAGGATGGAACTCAGTCAGACTGGATTGAAATCCACAACCCGGATCCTACCCCACTCACACTGACGGGTTGGTATCTCTCCGACACAGCAAGCAATAAAACAAAGTGGCAATTCCCGAGCATCACCCTCGCGCCAAATAGTTATCTCATCGTCTTTGCCTCGAACAAAAATCGCCGGGTGGCTGGCCAGCAACTGCATACTAATTTCGCCCTGAGTGCCAGTGGTGAGTATCTCGGGCTTAGCAATCTTTC
Organism: Akkermansiaceae bacterium; assembly: GCA_043763755.1. Lineage (GTDB taxonomy): Bacteria > Verrucomicrobiota > Verrucomicrobiia > Verrucomicrobiales > Akkermansiaceae > Luteolibacter. Next base: position 7,467 of record JAYULG010000394.1, read on the forward strand.
AGGAACCCCGATCTCTGAATACTCACCCACTTTCCCTGCCCAAGTAACAGATATTTCATACGGACTACCATCCACCAGCATCAGCACCGTTCTTGTGGCAGACAATGCACCGTGTACCTGGCTGGTGCCCACTTCTACTTCATCTCCGGGGAACTCATGGAAGAGTATTTCATACAATCCTGTCGGCTGGAATGCGGGCACTATGG
>JAYULG010000395.1:0-7667 GCA_043763755.1 Akkermansiaceae bacterium
TGGGTAGCAGTGATGCCTACATATCCACACTATCGCCCGGGCGATGCGATGCCGAATGATAAGATTTTGATTTATGAAGACACCAATGCCGATGGCAAAGCAGACAAAGAAACTGTCTTCGCAGACCATCTACATTTACCCATCGGCTTCGAGTTTGCGCCGGGCGGTGTTTATGTTTCCCAAGAGCCGCACTTGATGTTCCTCGCAGATGCAAATGGCGATGATAAGGCAGACAGCCGCGAGGTGGTGCTCACGGGCTTTGACTCTCATGACACTCACCATGCCATCAGTGCCTTCACCGCAGATGCATCGGGCGGGATCATCATGTCTGAGGGGATTTTCCTCCATTCAAATGTGGAAACTCCATACGGCCCAGTGCGCTGTGTGGATGGTGGATTTTTCCGCTTCAGCCCGCAGCTCACCAAGCTGGAGAGAACCGCACAAATGAGCATCCCAAATCCGTGGGGCTTTGCGTTTGATCAATGGGGGCAAGATTTCACTCTCCACACCTCCAGCCCATCGCTGAACTGGATGTTGCCTGTCTCACTTAAATCACCTTTCGGACTCAAAGCACCAGCTACGAAGGACTTAATCCCTGAAGGGCAAGCGGTGCGCCCCACCTCCGGGTTGGAGTTTGTCTCATCCCGCCATTTTCCCGATGAAGTCCAAGGCGATCTATTGTTGGGAAATTGCATTGGCTTTTTGGGCCTCAAACAGCATTCCATCATCGATGATGGCACTGGCTACAAAACCGCTTTCCGGCAAGAGTTACTAAAATCCTCAGATACCAATTTCCGCCCGGCGGACCTTGAGTTTGCACCCGATGGATCATTGTTTGTGATCGATTGGCATAACGTGCTCATCGGCCACATGCAGCACAATGCTCGCGATCCATTGCGCGATCACGTCCACGGCCGCATTTATCGGATCACCTATCCATCGCGCCCTTTGGTGAAGCCGGCAGAAATTGCAGGTGCTAGTGTGAAGACTCTGCTTGAAAATCTAAGGTTACCTGAATACCGCAGCCGTTACCGCACCTTGCGCGAGTTGCGTGGTTTGAAAGCTACTAAAGTGTTGCCCGCGCTTCAGCAATGGCTTGTCGCGCTAGATCCCAAAGACCCACAATTTGAGCACCTCCGCCTTCACGCGCTCTGGGTCACTTGGGGCTTTAATCAACTAGATGCACCGCTTCTCAAATCTTTGCTCCAGTCGCCAGACTATCATGCACGTGCCGCTGCGGTGCGCGTATTGCGCTACCATTTAAAGCTATCTGAGGCACCGGCATTACTCCAAACTGCCGCGGCAGATATCCACGGCAGAGTGCGCTTAGAAGCGATCATAGCTGCTACATGGCTTGGAGGTCCGGATGGCATCAGAGTTGCTGAAACTGCGCAAACAATGCCGCAGGATGATTGGATCAAAGCACCGCTTGAAACTGCGCTGCAAAGGCTTAAAGGAGCTGTCGAAACTGTTGTAGATCCTCATCCCGCTCCCCCACCGCCTGCCCATCTGAATGATGCGGAAAAAGCACAATTCCTCGCCGGTCACAAAATTTATTTCAAAGATGCTCATTGCGCCACTTGCCACCAACCCAATGGCAAGGGCATCGAGCCAGCCTTTCCTTCGCTTTACGGCAGTGCACTCGCGAGTGGTGACAAAGATCGCTTCATCAAAATCGTCTTGCACGGCTTGATGGGGCCTTATGAGACAAAAGGCGTGAAACACGATGGCCTCGTGCCGATGACTCCTTTCAAAGATCTCCTCACTGACCCTGATGCCGCCGCCGTCATGACCTACGTGCGGAATTCATTTGGCAATCAATCGCCCGCCATCACCGTTGAGGATGTAACAAGAGTCCGCAAAGAAACAGCGGCACATGTAGGATTTTACCGAGTGGAGCAGCTTCTTCAGGAGCACCCTCTCGAAAAGTAATCGCTCTCCCTCGCTATAACTTATGAAACTCAGTCACCGCCATTTCCGCTGGATTTTTTCCTCACTCATCGCTGCTTGTTTCCCACTCACGCTGCATGCTGCGGAGGCCACCTCGCTTTTTTTTGAGGGCGAAGAGGGTCCGGGCAAGGGCAAGCACATCGTCTTCCTCACCGGGGATGAAGAATACCGCAGCGAGGAAAGTGCGCCGATGTTAGCGAAAATCCTCAGCCAGCGCCATGGCTACGATTGCACGGTGCTATTCGCGCTAGATGCGGATGGGACGATCAATCCAGACAACCAGCAATCTCTCTCAGATTCGCAAGCCATCGATAAGGCAGACACCCTCATTCTCAATCTCCGCTTCCGCCAATGGCCGGACGAGGTGATGGAGCGATTTGAAAAAGCCTGGCTCTCAGGCAAGCCAATGATCGCGCTCAGGACATCCACCCATCCATTCAATTTCCCCGCGACGAGCCGCTGGGCGCGCTACTCGTGGAATAGCGAATCACCATGGAAAGGCGGCTTTGGGAAGGAGGTGCTAGGCGAGACATGGGTCAGCCACTGGGGCGAGCATAAAGTAGAAGCAGCGCTCAGCGTGAATGAGCCATCTGCCAAAGCAGACCCATTGCTCAATGGTGTGTCTGATATTTTCGCTCTCTCTGATGTCTATGAAGCCTACCCACCTGCCGATGCCAAGGTCCTGACTCTTGGCAAGGTTCTCGCTGGGATGAAGCCTGACTCTGCGCCCGCTGTCACAAGTAAGCCTCGCAGCACAGACAAGGTGGAACAACCCGTCAACGATCCGATGATGCCGCTCACTTGGACTCGCGAGTATAAAAATGAAGCAGGCAACACCAATCGCATTTTCCTCACCACCATGGGGGCTGCAACGGATTTTGAAGATGAAAGTCTGCGCCGCCTCTTCATCAATGCCGTCTATTGGAGTGCATCGCTCGAGATTCCCGCCAAGGCAGATGTCACCTACGTGGACGAATACCACCCCAGTTTTTTTGGTTTTAAAAGCTTCCGCAAAGAACTCAAAGTCTCAGACCTCGGGCTCGGCAAGCCGCTGCCTGCCACTGGCACTCCTAAGCCATAGTCCTCATTGGTGGCTCTGTGCGCGGGTGCCACTGTGATTTTGCTAAAAATTTTTGCAGGAAAGTGGAAATGCCTTTAGTAACAGGGGCATGAAGATTGTCGCCTTATCCATTGCATGTATCTCCGCAGCAGTGCTTCCGCTCACTGCCCAAGCTGTTCCTCGCGTCCTTGCCATAGGCGCACCCGCTCCAGCCTTTTCCCTGCCCGCTACGGATGGGAAAAATTACAGCCTTGCCGATTTCAAGGACGCAAAAGTGCTCTGCGTGGTCTTCACAAGCAATCATTGCCCAGACTCCGTAGGTGCTGCGCCGCGTATGGAACCGATCCACCAAGATTATAAGGAAAAAGGCGTCGCCTTCATCGCTGTCAGCACGAATCACCCGCTCAGCCTGACTCCTGATGAACTCGGATACTCGCCGTATGGAGATTCTTTCGAGGAAATGGCTCCCTTCGCCAAGGACTACGGCTGGACTTTCCCCTATCTTTACGATGCAGAGAAACAAGCATTCGCCACCGCGTGTGGTGCCCAGTCCACTCCGCATGCCTTCGTCTTCGATCAAGACCGCAAACTGCGCTACACCGGGCGCATGGACGATGGCGGCAGAAACCCCGGCCCTGTCGAAACGAGCCAACTGCGCGATGCTCTAGATGCCCTACTCAGCGGCAAAGAAATTGCCGAGCCTGTGACGCGCTCGTTCGGTTGCTCCACCAAGTGGCACTTTAAAAAACCCAGCGTCGTTGCGGACCAAGCCGCATGGGAAAAGAAGCCAGTTACCGTCGAGGATATGGATGAAACCCTTGCAAAAAAAATACGCTCCAATCCAACTCAGAAGCTACGCTTGATCAATTTTTGGTCCACCACCTGCGGTCCTTGTGTGAAGGAGTTCCCCGATTTCATCGAAACCTCGCGCCGCTTTCAAAACCGTGGTGTCGAATTCGTCTCCATCAGTTTGGACCCACCATCCGCCCGCGAAAAGGTAGCGAAATTTCTGCAAACCCATCATGCCGCCCTCCCTGATCCGATTGCGAAGTCACTCGGTGAAGAGGGCAGAACATCGAACAATTACCATTGGACGTGCGGCAATCCTGATGTGATGGCAGAAGCGCTTGATGACAAATGGACAGGCGCTTTACCCCACTCACTGCTCATCGCCCCGGGCGGCGAAGTCCTCTGGCGTCATACAGGTGAGGTGGATCCAGTGCACGTCCGGCGAGAAATACTCAAGGCCCTGAAATAGGCCACACCCTAGTTGCTAAAACTCACAATGCCCCGGCGTGCGCGCGAATGGAATCACATCACGGATGTTTGCCATGCCCGTCACAAACATAAGCATCCGCTCAAAGCCGAGCCCGAATCCCGCGTGCGGCACACTGCCATACCTGCGCAGATCAGAATACCAATTGTAGGCCTCTGGGTCGAGCTGGTGTTTGCTGAAATTTTCTAACAACACATCCAGTCGCTCCTCACGTTGGCTGCCACCGATGATCTCGCCGATGCCGGGGACCAAGACATCCATCGCAGTCACCGTTTTCCCATCATCATTGAGACGCATGTAGAAGGGTTTGATTTCCTTTGGGTAATTAAACACGGACGTGGGCTTTTTAAAATACTCCTCGGTAAGCCATCGCTCATGCTCGGATTGCAGATTCAGCCCATACTCCACCGGGTAAGCGAAATTCTTGCCACTCGCTTGCAGCAGTTTCACGGCCTCGGTGTAAGTGATCCGCTCAAAAGGGCGACTTGCGACAAACTCCAAGCGCTCGCGTAACCCTTTATCCACAAATTTTTCAAAAATGGTGAGGTCGCCCTCATCCCCTGCAATTGCCTCGCTGACGAGGAACTTCACCAGCGCCTCGGCAAGGTCCATGTCTCCTTCTAGATCGCAAAACGCCACTTCGGGTTCGATCATCCAGAATTCTGCCGCATGCCGCGATGTGTTTGAATTCTCTGCCCGGAACGTAGGCCCAAAGGTGTAGATGTTTGACAGCGCACAGGCAAATGCCTCGCCTTCGAGTTGGCCGCTCACCGTGAGAAACGCACGCTTGCCGAAAAAATCCTCCGCATCTTGCGAAATCCGCGCATCCGGCAGCGTGGTCACGCGGAACATTTCACCCGCGCCCTCGCAATCGCTCGCCGTGATGATGGGCGTGTGGATGTAGATGAAATCTCGCTCTTGGAAAAACCGATGCACCGCATACGCCATGCGGCTGCGCATCCGGAATACCGCGCCGTAAAGATTCGTCCGCGGCCGCAGATGCGCGATGGACCGTAGAAATTCCGCACTGTGGCCCTTTTTTTGCAATGGATAATCATCTGCCACCCCGCCTAGCAACTTGAGCGATGTCGCCTGCATTTCCCACGCTTGTCCAGCCGCCGGAGATGGGATGAGTTTCCCTCTTACCTCAATGGAAGCTCCAGTAGCCATCTGGAGGATGTTCTCATAGCCGGGGATGCCAGCGTCTGCCACGATCTGAAGATTGCCCAAGCAAGAGCCATCATTGAGCTCGAGAAATGAAAACGTTTTCGAGTCACGCCGAGTGCGCACCCACCCTGCCACATGCAGGGAATCTGCTGGCGCTATACGCTTGAGAACTTGCTTAATCAAACATCGCATCGCCATCGATAGCCAGCGCTTCGAGCCTTGTCAAAGAACGGAAAAATTTTGTTGAAATTCTAACTCCCAGCCCTACGTAATCTCCACGTTCTTATGCGTTCACTCAATAAAATCCTTGTCGGACTTCTATCTTTTAGTTCCACTCCTGCGCTACTCGCGTGGGAAACTGGCAAGGAACCACCCGCTCTCCCGTTAAAGTCTTTTGTCTTGCCTGATGGATTAGAGATCACGCCATGGGCAGTTTCTCCCGCTCTCTTCAATCCCACAAACATGGATTTCGATCACCTCGGTAGAGCATGGGTGTGCGAGGGCGTAAACTATCGGAAAGAAGCAGACCGCCAGCCCGCAGGCGATCGCATTGTCATCTTGGAAGACACAGATGGCGATGGAAAGGCAGATAGCTCAAAAGTCTTTTGGCAAGATCCTGAGCTGCTTTCGCCCCTCGGCATCGCGGTTTTTGATAACGTCGTCATTGTTTCCCAGTCCCCACATCTCCTCAAGCTCACGGATACAAATCGCGACCTGAAGTTCGATCTCAAAGACGGCGATACCCGCGAAGTGATCCTCACGGGCTTCAATGGCAGAAATCACGATCACTCACTGCACTCCCTCACGGCTGGGCCTGACGGAAAATGGTATTTCAATCAGGGCAACACCTGCGCCGTTTTTACGGATCGCTCCGGCAAGACATTCCACATTGGCAGCGATTACTACGATGAAGGCAGCGCTTCATTCCCCATCAATACGAAGGCGATTTCAGGGAAAGTCAGCGATGACGGCTTCGTCTATGTCGGCGGATTTACCGTCCGAATGAATCCAGATGGCACCAAGGCAGAAATCGTCGGCCATGGCTACCGGAACTCCTACGAGCAGACCATTACCTCGAAAGGTCATGTTTTCCAAAATGACAACGATGATCCGCCAGCTTGCCGCACCAGCCACGTCATCGAGCACGGCAATGCCGGGTATTTCTCAAATAATGGACTTCGCACGTGGAATGCAGATCAACGGCCTGGTCAAGACACACCCACCGCTCACTGGCGCCAAGAAGATCCCGGCAGCATGCCCTCTGGCGATGTCTATGGCGGCGGCTCGCCCACGGGCATCGCATTCTACGAGAATGGCGCTCTCGGTGACAATTTCATCGGCACACTGCTCTCGTGTGAGGCTGCTCGAAATGTCATCTTCAGCTACCAGCCCGCGCCTGCAGGTGCCGGCTTCAAGTTGTCTCGCAACGATTTCCTCACCACAAACCCAGAGAAAAACTTCGATGGTGCTGACTTCACAGGCGGTGCTAAAAAGCAAGAAACCATGGAAGCAGAGGAAAAACTCCGCTTCAATTTCCGCCCTGCTGATGTCTGCGTAGGCCTTGATGGTGCCCTCTACATTGCAGACTGGACGGACCCCCGCGTTGGCGGGCATGACACGCAAGATCTCGCCGCATCAGGTGTGATTTACCGCGTTGCTCCTAAGGGATTCAAGTCATCCATCCCCAAGTTTGATCTCGCTACCGTCGATGGTGCAGTCACCGCACTCAAGTCCCCGGCAGTGAATGTGCGTTCACTCGGGTTTGAAAAACTTAAGTCCGCTGGTGCCCCCGCCTTTGATGCTGTGGCCGCCGTTCTCGAGGATGCAAATCCATACATCGCAGCCCGCGCCATTTGGCTCATGCCCTACCTTGGAGAAAAAGGAATCGCTCAGCTTGAGTCGCTCATCACGGATGATGCACCTGCCACTCGCCTCACTGCATTCCGGGCCATTCGGCGCACCGATGGGAAAATTGATGCACTCCCCTACGCTCGGAAGCTCTCAACAGACCCCTCACCGGAAGTTCGCGCTGAGGCCGCTAATTCCGTCCGCTACTTGTCCTTCGAGCAAGGCCGCCAAGTGCTCATCAACGTCGCGAAAGGCTACGATGGTCTGGACCGCGCCTACCTTGAGATTCTAGGACTCGGCGCGGGCAACAACACTGAAGCCCTCTGGTCCTCGCTGTTAGAAGAAATGAAGCCCGGCGAGCCAGCC
>JAYULG010000396.1:0-7665 GCA_043763755.1 Akkermansiaceae bacterium
TGCCTTTCATTTTGTGTGTGTTTGGTTCGGTGTAAATGCCATCCCCACACACCACAATCATAGCTTAACCACTGGCCCGATTTTCCGGGGCCGCCTCACTTCGTCGTCAACAAGGAACCGTTTAAGTTTAAAGAAAAAGTTATCTGGTTGAGACCATACTTGGTTGCTGAAGTTGAATTCGCGGAACTCACTCGTGACGGCTTCGTCCGGCAGGCATCGTTCGTGAAACTGAGGGAGGGTAAACTCTCAACACAATATCAAGCGGCTAACAAGCATTCAGCAGAGTTAGACGAACAAACCTCAAAGATCATGGGAATCACAATCAGTCACCCTAAGCGTTTGGTTTTTCCGGATGATGGGGTTTCGAAATGGGATGTGGTAAAATATTACGAACGTGTCGGAGCTTGGATACTCCCATTTGTAGCTTACCGTCCGCTAGCTATTATGCGAGCACTCAGAGGAATAGGTGGGGAATTATTTTTTCAAAAATCCTTCTTGGCTCACATTCCGAAGGGTGTTTTCCAAACAAAATTATTCGACGTAGGTGACATATTTTACGTGAAGAATCTCGCAGGACTTGTGTGGCTTGGGCAATTTGGAGCAATAGAATTCCACCCTTGGGGAGCAATGCTGCCAGATATACATAAGCCAGACTTTTTGACGTGGGACCTTGATCCTGATAACTTAGTATCATGGGACGAAGTACTTGGCGCAGCATTTCTTTTGCGAGATGTCTTAGCCGAGCATGGGCTTACTACCGTTGTAAAAACATCGGGCGGGAAAGGCCTTCATATTATGCTGAATATCAAGCGAACTTGCGGATGGGCGCTGATGAAAGCCTTCACGAAAGCCATCGCAGAAAAAGTGGCCGAAATGAATCCGAAACGGTTTACCGTTAATTCATCAAAAGCAAAACGAAAGGGTAAAATCTATATCGACTACTTACGCAATGCTCAAGGGGCCACATGTGTTGCCCCGTGGGCAGTAAGAGCCCGCACTGGTGCGCCAGTATCCATGCCTTCCAATTGGAATCGACTTCACGAAATTGATGCAAAAGGGTTTACCATCCATGATTTTCAGGGCTGCCCCACTGAGTGGGCGGAGCTAAAGCCGCAAACGATTCCGGCAAAAGTGCTTAGGGATTTAGGCATTTCGTAATTGTTTCAAAAAAATATTTTCTGTTTTGATCTAAGACCATCGTTCTAAAATTCCCCGATTGATTTAAAGAATTTCTGAGAAACATTTAAACCGTTTTTCATATTTTCACATATGAAGATGTCCAAGGCGGTTCAGCAAATCCATGAGTGCTGTGCCGCTGGAATTCAAAATCCAATTCGTTCGCCCGTTGGCCACCAAAACCTATCGTCAATATTATGAATGCTCCAATGCCTTACTTTCAAAATCGATGTGTGATATTCCGCTCGTCGCTTGCCACCATCATCGCCTCATCTGCGGCTGCTTTTGCGGTGCCTTCTGTAGTCGATTCATTCGTCACGGGTGCTCCAAATTACACCGCTGGAGCAAACAATCTTATTGGCCAAGGGCCAGCCGCAGTTGGCTTCACAGGAGCCTGGTTGGCAGCTTACGGAGGTGCAGAATCGCCTAACGTAAGCACGGTGGGACTGACCTATTCTGCCGGCGCTAACTCTGTGGCCGTCTCGGGTGGAGCTATAGAATACTTGGGCGGTGGCAATGGCCGGGCCGGGCGCTTGCTAGCTGCGCCTTACAACGATGCTACTTCTGGGACAGTCTATTTCTCGGTGATGATTAAGCCTGAAACCACGGGCGCAGGATATCGTGGCTTCGAATTACAAAATGGCGGCTTCGATGATGGATCTAACCGCAAGCTGCAAATTGCCACCGGCGAAGGTGGAAGTAGTGATTTCACCGTCCGACTTTTCAATCAACCAAACGACGGCTTTTCCGCAATCGCTGGTGCCGCGAACACTAATGTGAACTTCTTCGTCGGCAAGTTTACCTTCTCGACGACTCCCGATTTAGATTCTTTCGATCTTTGGATGAACCCCTCAAGTCTGCTTTCTGAATCACTTTCTGGAACGCCGCAATTTTCCAAAAGCGGCTTCAGTCTGCAGTTCGACCGTGCATCCATCGCCAGATTCAACGGACTTGGAGATGGATTAAAAGTCGATGAAATCCGCTTTGGAACTTCGTGGTCGGATGTGACCACGGTCATCAATAATGCGGATGCGGATGCGGATGGGCTGCCTGATGTTTGGGAAAACCTTTATTCTTTCAGCACCTCTGACAACGGCAGCATCGACATTGTCAACGGACCGAACGGCAACCCTGATGCCGATGGATCCACAAATCTTCAAGAATTCACCCGTGGCACTCACCCTAGGAATTCAGATACGGATGCCGATGGGCTGAACGATGGTCCCGAATTTACCGCTGGAACGAACCCACTCATAGCGGATACGGACTTGGATGGTCTCAAAGACGGCGCAGAGATTACGGCTGGCACAAATCCTCTAGTCGCGGATACTGATAAAGATGGTGAAAATGATGGTAATGAAGTCTTCCAAGGAACCAATCCACTTCTCGCTTCGAGTTCTTCTGCGGTGCAGGGTCGGGTGATCATGGATGGTGTGCGCGATACTGCATTATATGGTTCTCCTCTAGCTATACAAACTGTTCAGACGGAATTTGGCGATAACCAAAGTGAATGGAATGCCGCCTATTCTGTGGTGAGTGCTGGAAAACTTTATCTACTTTTTACGGGGAATTTACAGAATAACTATAATAAGTTTTCCGTCTTTATAGACTCCACAACTGCAGTCACATCTACCACCTATACCTCTGCGGGTAACGATGGAACGAATTTAATGGACGGCATGATTTTCGATGTTGGATTCACGCCGGATTATCACCTTGTCGCACGCCGTGGCACACCCGGAAAGTTTGATGTGGATCTGGCAAAACTCGGGGCCTCCTCTGCTGTAAGCACTTTCGCAGATGTGTTCGGTGGAACTGATAGTGGGCGAGGCACAACTGGCGCGGGACCTGCCAATACGCAACCGATCATCGTGGCCTACGACGGCAGCAATACCCAAGGAATACTCGCTGGCACTGCTGCGGCAGATCAGGCAGCCGCTGCTGCCGTGACGACCGGACTTGAGCTGTGCATTGACCTCGCTGATATTGGCAACCCGACTGGTGCGATTAAAATCATGATCTTGCAGGGAAATGATAATCATAGTTTCCTCTCGAATCAGACATTGGGTGGACTACCCGCAAATACTCCAAATCTTGGCGCTCCTTCGATTCTGGATTTTGGAACTTTTGCGGGTAACCAATTCTTCACGGTGGGAGCTATTGGGGATTTGAAGGTATTATCCTCGCGGCTTGTTACGCCCACACAGTTCGAATTTGTCGCTCAAGGACTCGTTCTCGGGGCGACATATGTGCTGCAAGAATCCACGAGTTTACTGACGTTCGCGAATCTTGGAGCGCCGTTCGTAGCGACTTCAACTGTGCGAGTCTTTCCCGTAGCGGTGAATACTACCACGCCGCCCAAACGTTTCTTCCGAGTGATGAAGCTCTAATATTCCACGTTTCAGACGATTAGAATGGTTGCTGCGAGACGCAGCAACCACGGCTCATTCGCCAACTTTGAGTCCTTGTCGTTTTAAAATTTCAATGGCGGCACGCACGCCGCCCTCGATCGTGAGCTGGGAGTTATCTAAAACATGAGCACCTGCGGCGATCATTAGCGGAGCGTGGGTGCGTTCGCTATCCGCAGCATCTCGCTTTGCTACGGAGTCCACTTCGCCGGTATGTGTGCGGCGGGCTGCGCGGACCTGCTCATCTGCATCGACGTAGATTTTATACGGAGTTTCTGGAAAGACGACTGAACCAATGTCCCGGCCTTCCATGACAATACTGGTGTGTGCGAGATAGCCGCGCTGGAGGTTCACCAACTTTTCTCGCACTTCCGGGATTGCGGAAATAGCGGAAACGTTCGCATTGATGGCTTCGCTGCGGAGGTCATCAGTGGGGTCCATTCCATCAATAGAGATGGTGGATTCATTGGCAATTTCCCCGCATTGGATATCGATCCGCGCAAGCATGGCAATGACAGCGGAGTCATCAGCGGGATCGATTCCCTCGCGCAGGGCTTGCCAAGTAATGGCGCGATACATCGCTCCGGAATTCACCATCACGAGGCCAAGATGCTTCGCAAGCTCGCGGGCGAGAGTGCTTTTCCCCGAAGCGGCTGGCCCATCAATGGCGATGGCAAAGTGGGGCTGATTGGGAATGGGCGGACTCACGCGTTTACAGATGATGTTTGCCGAAATGCGAGGGTGAGCAAGTCACTCGCGAGTGCGGGTGGGGAGGATGAAATTTTCCGGGTTTGCGTGCTCGTTGCGGATTGCATTCAGATGATGGGCAAAGCCGGGGTAGGAAGTGTTTACGCATTCGGTATTTCTAATCACCGTTTCGCCCTTAGCAAATAGCCCTGCGATGGCAAAGGCCATGGCGATGCGGTGATCGCCACAGCTATCGATGGTGGCCGCCTTCAGTGGTTTCCCGCCTGTGATTTCCATGCCATCATCGAATTCATCCACTTCAGTGCCCATCGCGCGGAGGCCTTGCACCACGGTGGCGATGCGATCGGTCTCCTTCACCCGTAGTTCTTTGGCGTTGCGAATGATGGTGCGCCCAGTGGCTAAGGCGGCTGCCACTGCGATGACGGGGATTTCATCGATTAGATTTGGCACTTCATCTTCTAGGATGGTGGTGGCGGTGAGGGAGGCTCCTTGGATTTCGATATTCCCGATTGGCTCGCCACCCGAGTGGTGGACGATTTCCTTCATGTGCGCACCCATGCGGCTGAGCACCTTGAGAATGGCGGTGCGCGTGGGATTTAGCCCCACGTTTTTGATCAACAAGTGAGAGCCAGGAATGGCCGCAGCCGCGACGAGCCAGAATGCGGCGCTTGAAATATCGCCCGGCACTGTGAAATCGCACGCCTCGGGGATTTGCCCGCCGAAAATAGAGATGGCTTTGCCTTCGTGGCGGGTGCTCACGAGGAACGAGGCGAGCATGCGCTCCGTGTGGTCCCGCGTTTCCGCTGGCTGGATGATGGTGGTGGTGCCTGCGGTAAAAAGGCCTGCTAGCAAGATCGCGCTCTTCACTTGGGCGCTGGCCACTGGCATTTCATAGGTGATGGGCGTGAGATTCGCCGGCTGGATGAAAAGTGGAGCACAGCCGGGTTTTTCCCCACGCGGCTCCATTTTCGCACCCATTTGGCCAAGTGGCACGGTGATGCGGCCCATCGGGCGGGATGAGAGTGAGGCATCTCCGAATAGCTCTGAGGAAAAATTTTGCCCAGCGAGCAAGCCCGCCAGCAGCCGCATGCCAGTGCCGGAGTTCCCGCAATCGATGGGTGCGGCAGGCGCTGTGAGTTTCATCGATTGACCGTGGATACGCAAATTTATAGGACCATAACCCACTAGTTCATCGATCACTTGATGCGGTGCGCCCAGCGCCTTCATCGCATTCAGGGTGTTCACACAATCCTCGCTGGGTAGGAAATTGCGGATGGTGCAAATGCCATTGGAGAGTCCGCCAAGGATTGCGGCACGATGAGACATGCTCTTATCGCCGGGGACGCTAAACTCTGCGTGGAGATGGGAAATGGCTTTGACTCGGAATTCTGACATGGGAGATAAAACAGCGGTGAAGTCTAACTGAAAGTGTTCATCGGATCGCGCCGCTGCTTGGCAGTGAGCAGCCAAGTGTGTGCCTTTTCTTGCTCGCCCTGCTGGAGAAGGGAAAGGATTTCTTGGAGATCCGCGATGGATTCTTGGAGTGGGGCGATGAGAGCTTCGCGATTTTCTATCACGATTTCCGCCCACATGGAGGGATTTCCAGCCGCGACACGAGTGGTATCACGCAGGCCACCACCGCCGAAGCGCCCTTCATTGTGGTCTTTCAGGCAAACTCTGGCGGCACTGGCTGCAATGATGTGCGGCAGGTGGCTGATGCGGGCGACGAGTTCATCATGGATGGCCGCGCTCATCCATGAGGTGCGGCAGCCTATGGATTTCCAAAAACGTTCGAGGGCGGCAGTCTTTTCAACGGGTGCGGCCTCGTCATTGGTGAGCAAGCAGGCAGCATTTTGAAAGAGGGTGGCACTCACGGCGGATAGTCCATTGCGCTCGGATCCAGCCATCGGGTGACTGCCGATGAAGTGAATTTTCCTACCCACCAACAAGGGTGGAATACTGCGGTGAGGAGTGCGTTTGACACTGCCGACATCCGTGATGAGACAGTTTTCAGGAATTCCTACTGCCAAGGCAGCGGCAAAGAGCGAAGCCATCGCACCCACAGGCACCGCGAGGATGATGAGGTCTGCCGCCTGCACCGCTTTCGCCAAATCCGCAGTGACATTGGGGATTCCAAGAGCGAGGGCCTCTTCGACTGAAATTTGCTTGCGTGCCCATAGCCAGACCTGAGGCGGATCTTCTAAGGCATTAAGCGCGAGGGCGATGGAGCCACCGAGCAGGCCGCCACCGAGTATTGTGATGGATGGGAAGTCAGGGCTCATTTCGCATGAAACCGGATCCAATCAACTGGACCTGGTCGAGGACGCTGTAGAAGCATGCCTAAACGATAGGCGGCAGATTATGGCACGCGGAAATATTTTTTATCAGCGGCGGGGTAGGTGGGGTCGCGCACTAGGGTGCCACTTTCTATTCCGCGGACATCAACCACTTTGTTGTTATACGGGCTCAATACGAAGCCTTCTTTACCGGGCACTTTATTGGCTACGGTGTAGTCGCGCTTTTCGGTGGTCGCAGGTTTTGGTGCTGTGTCGCTGCCATCGGTAGTAGGAGATGTAGTGGCATCAGGGGTTGGCTTGATTTCGTCCTTTTTGGCGAGTTCCTCCTGTTTTTTCATCTTGGCGCGCTCGTCCTTGATTTTTTGTTGCTCAGGGCTAGTCACCGTTTGGCCAGTGGCAGGCTTTTGGCCCTGCCTCTGAGGATTTTCGTTATAGGGATAGCAGGAGTTTAGTAAAATACAGCCGAGTGCTAGAAATCCGGTGATGAGGCGTGGAGTCATAGTGGTGATAGAAAATTGTGGTCAATTTAAGCAAGGCGTTTCCCACAAGTGGGCATCTCCTTCGCGGCGGGGATGATGGAGTTTCACAGCGGCTCGTCAAGCAAGGTCATGCAATCATGAGTGAGTATTTGAAATTTTATTCACCGATGCAGGGGCTTCGCTTGTGCAGCGAGATGATTTGAGGTGGGTTCCTTCCAGCACCATGCCAGATGTCACGATCCACACCGCAGGGACAATTCTTAAAAAGCTCCGTCCCACTCTTTATTTGGCTTCTCTACCAAATGGCAAAACCATCATGGCGCATTTATCCAAGCCACTCACAGATGCCGCCGCCGAGTTTTCTGATGGCGATACGGTGAGGCTGGAACTCACCCCCTATGACTTCGATCAGGCGCGGATCTTGGAGCTATTTCCCGATACAGAATCGGCTGAAAATCAGGCCTAACAGGTCCTCAGTATCCACCTTACCCGGAATTTCGCCGAGTGCATCTAGTGCTTCGCGGAGGTCGATAGCTGCCAGCTCTGCATCAGAATTTTCGTCATTTAGTAGCTCGAGTGAGGCCAATAGCCCTGCTC
>JAYULG010000397.1:0-7634 GCA_043763755.1 Akkermansiaceae bacterium
TGCAGGCGCGTGTTGAGAATTCCCGGCAATGGGGATGTGCCTCCTCCCTTGCTAGCTCCTATAAAAAAGGCGGGCTACCTAGAAATCGGCGAAGATTCACCACGCACAAAATTGCAACAAAAGCGGATCAGGCGAGAAAGCTCCGGCAGGCCGATGTGGGAGCGGCGGCAGGCGGGCAGCCCTCAGCGTGAAAAGCGCGGAATGAGCCACATGCTCATCGGCAGCGGCATTTTGTTCTCGTTACTCGTCGGCGGGATCATCTTTGCACTCACCAGCGGAAATGACCCAGCCCCAGCGCCGCTCGTGAAGCCGAAGCAGCTTGCACCTCCGCTCGCGGCAGCACCAGCCACCTTGATTCAGCGTCCGCAGGCATCACTCGCATCCGAGTGCGAACCCATCGCCCGAAAATTTCTTGAGGCGAGGTCCATTGAGGAAATTTTACCCCTCATCCATCAAGCAGAGTCCGCTGAGCCGAAACTGCGCCGGCACTATTCAGGCGGGGTGATCACGCCGCAGGGGCTGAGTGATTTTAATGTTGGACAATCCATGCAGATCTTAGGCAAGGCGGTTTCCTTTGTGATTCGGAATCGCGACTTCGATCAAAAGAACATGGCATTCATCGATAATGGACCCGATGGGATGAAGCTTCACTGGGAAAGTTTTGTGGGGTGGTCAGATATGCCATGGCAACAATTTATGGACGAAAAACCTAAGACTCCAAAGGTATTTAGAGTTTTAGTAAGTGAGATAGAATACTATAACTTTGGCTTCAGGGATGATGGGAAATGGCAATCCTATGCATTGAAATCTCCTGATAAATTATTTACTCTTTATGGCTATGTAGAGAAAGACAGCTTACTCAATTCCAAAATAAAGCTGAACCCAGATGTAAAGATTTCACCGATGATGTTATCATTAAAGTTTCCAGAAGATGGACTCAGTCCAACTCAGGTCATCATCGAAAGTCAGGTGGCGGAAGGATGGATCGAGCAAATCAATCCGCCATAACATTCCTTTAGCTGCCCTCTGTTTCTCCGACCCAAGTCCATAGGTGAGGATCAAGCTCGTGGCGTGCGGCATTGGCGAGTGCGGCGGGACAGGCTTCGGGCTTCAAGATGGCAAAAACCGTGGAGCCGGAACCGCTCATCAGCGCGGCAACAGTTTCACGGCGTGATAGCAGCCACTGCTTGAGCTCGGCGAGAAAACGATGTTTCTGAAAAACAGGGCGCTCCAGATCATTGAAAAGAAGTAGGCCAGCCTCCGTCTGTGGCTCGTAATGGATACCGGGTAGATGAAGCGAGTCCTGCCAGCGGGAGTATGCATCTGCTGTGGCCACGCCGAATCCGGGTTTGAAAAGCATCACTCGCAAAGCTGGAGGTGAGGGGAGTTGCTCGATTTTTTCACCCCTGCCAGTGCAACGCGCAGCCCCCGAACGAAGGAAAAATGGGATGTCTGAGCCGAGATTTTCAGCCAATTTCATGAGAGCATCCACGGCGAGTGGGTAGCCGTGAAGTTGGTTGAAGCCGTGCAGGGTGGCCGCCGCATCACTGCTTCCGCCGCCTAGGCCGGCGCCGTGAGGGATGGATTTTTTTAAATGCAGTGAATAGTCGCAAGGCATGCCGCTGGCGGATTGAAAAGCACGGGTGGCTTTCACGACGAGGTTAGTCTCATCGGTAGGCAAGGCTGGTTCATCGCAACTGAAGGAAAAACGATCCGCTTTTTGGAAATCAAGTTGGTCCATCAAGCCCGGTAATTTGACCATGATTGTGTCGATTTCATGAAATCCATCCTCGCGTTTTCCCAGCACCCGCAGTGCTAGATTGAGCTTGGCGGGCGCTTTTATGCAGAGTGAATTCATGGTGAAAGTGTTTTAACAATCATCGCCATCATGCGGCCTGTTTTCCCCATTTCGCGGCGGTAGCTGTAGTGGCATTGGAGATCGGACGCGGTGTTCAGACCACAGTCTGTGAAGTTTTTAACTCCTGCTTCATCGGCTTGGCGGGCGATTTGTGCTGCGAAATCAACTTCGAAATCCGGTGGGCGGATGCATGGACCCAATACAGCGGTGACGTTTTCTGGCTCAGTCCCGAAGTGCTCGGCCATCGCTTGGAGTGCAGTTGCAAAAATGTTTGCCTCCGTGCCCTTGCGCCCTGAATGCAAGAGGCCGATGGCTCCGGTTTTGCGATCGGCGAGCCAAATGGGTCCACAGTCTGCCACATAAATGGTCAGCACCACATCGGGGAGATTCGTGATCAAGCCATCGACAAGAGGAACCACTGGCAGGCCGTCTGAAGCGAGAATCGTGGCGGTGGAAGGAATAACAGAAACCGCATTTCCGTGGACTTGCTCGGCACGCGCCCACGATGCTGAGGCACCTGCAAATTCGCAAATAGCAGCCGCGTGGTGAGTGCGTAATAGTTTCATCGCTTCATCACGCTCCACCGCGAGTGGTAAATCTGGAATGCGCGCAATCCAACCAGCACGCACACCGGGAAGCACGTTGAGTGGATCTAGAAAATGGAACGCCTCCGTCACCCGAGGAGGGTAACGGAGGCGCTTTAGATCCGCCAAGCTGGATTATCGTCTATTCAGCGGCGGAGTCAGTCGATCATGCGATGGCACGGCCAGCGATGGCTCGCTTCGTATGCTCTACGGCTTCCGCTTGGTCTTCATCCATTCCCGCAAGGATGTTTGCCAAATCATTGGAAATCTCAGTCCGCATTTTGGAAACGAGTTCGATTCCTTTCGATGTAATGCGAACCATGATTTTCCTACGATCTTCAGCAGCATGCATCCGCTCAACATAAGACAGTTTTTCCAACCGATCGACGAGGCCAGTGGCTGCGGCTGTCGAATGGCCCATCTTTTTCGCAATGTCGGACATCGTTAGATATTCTTCACTGGATAGGTAGGTGAGGAGGAAGAACTGTGGAAACGAGATGTTTCCTTTGTTGAGTTCGGTTGATAGGTTCAGGATGCAGCTTCGCTGAGTAAATAGCACGAAGTCAGCAAGACGGTCCGCGTCGGATTGCTCCAAAGCGCCCGTGGCGTTCATTGTTTTCATTTTGGCTGGTTGTAGTGTTCATGTTTCGGGACATGTAAGGGGGCACAGCCTTTGCGAAATAGAAGCTACCCGGATTACCGGATATTAACCAAGTCTCAAATTAATTTATTTCTAATTCAGGCTGCTGTTGCTCAGGACATTTTTAAAATACATCAATAAAAGTCATCTAGAAAGCAAAGAATTCATGAAGTCTTAATTATTTTTTTGAACATTCTCTGGAAGTCGAATTTGTTGATCTGTAACAACTTGTGGAACTGCAGCAGAAATATCGGGTTTGGGAACATGCCGGGAATAAACACCATCACCTACTTCTACTAAACCAGACTGCACATCGGCGGCGGCAAATTCACCCAGTGTCTCGCCAGTGGCTAGGAGGTTCGCTGTGCGCTCTTCCGCTCCGCGCGAAGTAAGAATACTGCCTGTTTCGATATTCCATTTTCCGAAACTTTGAATCAATACAAAGCGTTTATCGGCAGGGATGGATGCAATTTTTCCAACGAGACGCGGTGCTGCCGAGGCAGGCTCAGGCTTTTTTTGATTCTTTTCAGGCGGTTTTCCGGTGGCGAAACTGCCACACGCAGTGAGAAAGATGCATCCACTGGCTAGAGTCGGGAGGAGGCCGCACCATTTCATAGCAGGAGTGTGGCATTCTTCGAGCCGCTCAGATAGGGAAAATTACTGAGGGATTAAACGAATTTCATCTGCCTGCATGAAGTGCTCGATTCCATTTTGCGTGCGGAGAATCAGCTCACCTGCCGGGCTGATCCCTTCCATCCAGCCGCTTTTTAAACCATCCGGAGTGACCAGAGAAATTCTTTGATGAGTGAGCACACAGCGTAGGCGAACTGCGTCTAGCAATGTGCTAAACTCGCTGCCGATCTGAGATCGGCGGATAGAAAAGCGCTGAATTATAGCACCTAAGACATCTGCGAGGACGAATGGATGCCCGCTTGCAAGATGCATTGAGGTCGCTAACTCAGCCACTTCGGGCGGAAAATCTACCGTGTTTACATTCAAGCCGATGCCGATGATCACGAAATCTCCGCCGGATTCCACGAGGATTCCCGCCACCTTGCGGTGATTGCACCAAAGATCGTTTGGCCATTTGATCCCGGCAGCGAGGCCGAATGACTCGAGGGCTTCGGCTACAGCAAGGCCGGTTGCGAGTGCAAGCCTTGGCCACCATGCCTTTGGCGCGCTGGGCCGCAGGAGAATGGAAAATGCAAGGGATTCACCTGCCGGAGAAAACCAAGCGGTGCCACGCCTACCACGGCCTGCCGTTTGATTTTCAGCGAGTAGGATCAGTCCTTCTGGAGCGCCGGCAACTGCCAATGCGCGGAGTTCATCATTGGTAGAGCTAGCCTCAGCACGAACGAGTAAACGAAAAGGATCCGGCAGGCACGCAGCCATGGATTTAAAATCGGTAAAAGCAATCATTTAGAGATGATCTGGAGTGAAATCCAAGCCGATGTCCAAGGCAGGTGCCGAATGGGTAAGCGCACCCACTGAAATGAAATCAACGCCAGTTTCTGCAATCTGGGAAAGGCTCTCAAGAGTCACTCCACCGCTGGCTTCGAATTTTGGGGTGGTCCGCTCACCTCGCAGAGCGATGGCTTTGCGAAGCTCGTCGGGACACATATTGTCTAACAAGATGTGGGCAACTCCACTTAGCTTAAGAAAGCGCTCCACCTGCTCAAGGTGATCTGCTTCCAGTTCAACTTCGATTTCAGGTTTTACCTCGTGAAGGCGAGTGATGGCTTCCTGAAGTGCATCGTTGCTGCCCTCCGCGACAAGGTGATTGTCCTTTACCATCGCCCGATCATACAGACCCATGCGGTGGTTCGTGCCGCCACCGTCAAGTACTGCCTGCTTTTCTAACAGCCTGTAGCCTGGAGTCGTTTTCCGGGTGTCTAAAATCTTCGCTTGGGTGCCTTTTACCCGCGCGACGTAAACGGCAGTGAGGCTGGCCACCCCACTCAAGCGTTGGAGAAAATTGAGGGCTGTGCGCTCTGCGGTGAGGATAGAGCGAGCATTTCCAGCGAGTTTCAAAAGCATCGTTCCTGCGCGAATTGGGCTTCCATCTTTGATCAACATCTCGATCTCCAAGTCTGCATCTACCCTGCGGAAAACTTCGGCGGCTACCTCTACTCCGGAGACTACACCGTCATTACGAGCTACCACATACGCCCGTGCAAACTTCTCCTTGGGAACAAAAAATTCAGTGCTGACATCGCCCAAGCCGATGTCCTCAGCCAGAGCCATATCAATCAAAGTAATCGTTCGTGCATGCATCCCGCCAGATAGGAAGGCCAGACCAAGATGGTGTCAACTTCCGCGATATTTTTAGATGGCTGCGGGTGATACAACCTACAAGAGCTTGTCAATCGTGTGCGAGACATTAGAGTCGAGGTGGTAGTGATTGAAGGGAATGCTCAAAAATGATTTCTAAAAGCCCATGGCAAGTCGCATCTCAAAATTCACTCAAAGCCTTAAAGAAATCGGAGAGATCCAAGTAAACGAATGGGATTTCGCGGGACTCATGAGTAAGGACATCGGCGAACTAGAATTCCGACGCTCGCTTAGGAAGCTAGGAAATGTGCAGGTGATGGATTGGAATTTCCGGACGGTATTTCCAGCGGTGAATAAACTGGCAAACACCGAGGTGGATTTAGTGAATCTCATGCGACGCACGGCTCATTACAAAGTCTTGGATTGGAATTTCAGTGGGACCCCAGTTTCGGACCCAGAGCCGCATCTTTCAGCGCCCACTCAGCCTGTGGAGCGAATTCTAAGTAAAGCGGAAATGAGGGCACTCATCGCGCGCTTGAAGAGCTTCACGCAATATCTCTGCGCGAACCTTGTGGATGTCCCAAACCACGCGAATATCGAAATTAAAGAGGTGAAGCCAAAAGTGCTACACGTGAAAATCATCCTCGTGAAGAGAGATGTGGCCATGCTCATCGGGCGCGATGGCCATACTGCGAGCGCCATCCGGAATGTTATCAAAGCGGTAGCTGCAATCCATGGAGTCTATGCTCTGTTAGAGATCGTTTCGCATGAAGATCAGCGCTTTGAATGAGCGATGCTGAGCTACGAAGCTATGGAACGAATCAAAAGGCGGTGAAGTAAATCACGAGGATGACGCCTAGCCCAAATGAATACGCATAGCCTTGCAGGCTGCCTGACTGCACTTTGCGGAAGATGTTTCCAGTGCTTTCAGCAGCGCGACTGAAGCCACCGACGATGAGTCCATTGAGGACGAGTTCATCGAAGAAGGCGACGATTGCGGCAAAGGCATCTTGGAAATAGCGGACTAAGAAGTTGTCGTAAAAGACATCGATATAGAAGCGGTTTTTGAAGAGCGGGATCGAAACAGGATCACTCACTTTTCCAGAATAGAGGGCAAAACCTCCGATCACTCCGATGAGGAGTGCGGCAATCGAGACGTAGGTGACAAGTCCGAAATGGA
Source organism: Akkermansiaceae bacterium (assembly GCA_043763755.1). Classification (GTDB taxonomy): domain Bacteria; phylum Verrucomicrobiota; class Verrucomicrobiia; order Verrucomicrobiales; family Akkermansiaceae; genus Luteolibacter. The sequence continues at coordinate 6,534 of JAYULG010000397.1, forward strand.
TGAGGTGGGCAGGCGGCAAATAGGCAGGTGCAAGCTTCGATGCAACGAAAGGGAAGCCAGCGATCAGCCCCATGATGGCAAGCAGGACAAGCGGCCCAAACATCAGCGGGCCGACTTCGTGCGCGTGATCCGCATTTTCTGATTTCGGCTTACCAAGGAATGCGACGACGAATAGGCGAGTCATGTAAAACGGGGTGAGCACTGCGACGATCGCTGCGATCCAGAAGAGCAATGGCTGTTTGTGGTGGGCTGCTTCGAGGATTTGCTCTTTGGAGAAGAAACCGGAAGTGAAAGGCACGGCAATGAGGGCGGCGAATCCGATGGTAAATGTAAGTCCCGTGATGGGCATCTTTTTTAAGAGGCTGCCCATTTTCCAGATGTTTTGCTCGTGGTGGCAGGCGTAAATGACCGCGCCAGAACCGAGGAAAAGCAGGGCTTTGAACCATGCATGGGTGAATAGGTGAAACATGCCCGCCTCACCAGCGACAAGCCCCACAGCCATGACCATGTAGCCGAGCTGCGAGAGAGTGGAGTAGGCGAGGATTTTTTTGATGTCGTCCTGCTGGGTGGCCATTAGGGCGGCGGCGAGAGAAGTGAGGGCACCCACCCATGCGATGACATGGCTTGAAAACAAGCTCTCCATCACATCGTGCGGCAGGGCGAGTGAGAGATGGACACGGAACAACATGTAAACTCCGGCGGCAACCATAGTAGCGGCGTGGATGAGGGCGGATACTGGCGTGGGGCCTTCCATGGCATCTGGTAACCAGACGTGGAGCGGGAGTTGGGCGGATTTTCCCACAGCACCGCAGAAGATACAGAGCAAGGCGGTGGAGAGGGTGGCGGCGAAGATCAGGGGATTAGCAGCTTGGAAGGACTTGATGCCATCTGCCATGCCATCAAATGAGAGCGCGCCTGTGATGCCCCATAACATGAGGATTCCCACCATGTATCCGAAGTCGCCCACGCGGTTTACCAAGAAGGCTTTTTTCGCAGCATCTGCGGCGGATGCTTTTTGATACCAATGGCCGATGAGGAGGTAAGAGCTGAGCCCTACAAGCTCCCAGAAGATGAAAGTCATGATGAAATTGTTCGCGAGGA
>JAYULG010000398.1:0-2159 GCA_043763755.1 Akkermansiaceae bacterium
GATGTAGCAAAGAAATGCGGCTTTGAGGCGGAAGCCGTGCAAGTCGAGTGGGGCCAAGCGATCAACCCTGAAGTAGTCCGTGCGAAGCTCGCGGAAGGCGGCTTTGATACCGTGACGTTTATCCACTCAGAAACATCCACCGGTGTGCTCAATGACCTTGTCTCCATTTCCAAGGTGGTGAAATCCTTCCCGGACACAATGCTCATTTGCGATACCGTTTCATCACTTTCCACAGTGCAAGTGGACATGGATGGAAATCAGATCGATGTGATGCTCGCTGGTGTGCAAAAGGCGCTCGCACTGCCGCCGGGGATCGCCGTTTTCGCAGTTTCTGAGGCCGCGATGGAGCGTGCAAAGGGCAACTCGAATCGTGGCTACTACTTTGATTTTGTGGAGTTCGCGAAAAATGCAGCGGCCAATAATACTCCCTGCACCCCTGCTATTTCGCTGCTTTTCGGGCTCCAGTTCATCTTGGAAGGCATCGCCAAAGAAGGCTTTGCAGCCCGCCGTGCCCGCCACGCAAAGACCAATGTAATGATCGCCGCATGGGGGAAATCGCGCGGCTTTGAGCTATTCGCACCAGAAGGGCGGCGCTCATATGCGCTGACTTGCTTCGCCACTCCAGCCGGCTTCGACCTTTCCGCATTTATTAAAAATCTAAAAACGAAGCACAATTTCCTCATCAATGGTGGCTACGGAAAAATCAAAGGCACCACCTTCCGCATTTCGAACATGGGAAATGAAACCGAAGCCAGCATCCAAGAACTCATCGATGCGATGGACGACGTGCTAGGCTGATTTCACACAGGAAGGTCTTGGGGAGCAAACGCGCCCTCGCGTGTAGTCTTTGGCGCCATCGCCAAAGACTGGCATCATGCTCGGGTAGGGCGCACAAATTCACCCCGAAGACAGCCTACCGCCTCTCCAACCACTGTTCATTGCCATATCGGCTGATCACTTTTCCAGCAATCGCATTAAAATCAATCTGGCAATCAAAGTGCACCCAGCAACCCGCAAGCATTGCTGCCAATTTCTCCGCCCGCTGGAGTGACTCGTCAGAACCACGCAACACAGATCCCTGATGCAGCAGCCCATTGCGCGTTCTGCGTTGGCCAGCGCCTGCAAGTTTCTCGCCACCTCCCCAAATCAGATCGTAGCTCACTGGATTTTCAAAACAAAGCGCCGCTCCCGTTTCACCCTGCCCATCGCTCATGCTCACGGATGCTCCTTCCCCGGCGAGCACCTCGGCAAGCGCCGCATGAATCCAGCGATAGCTTTCCGCACCACGGACTCGCGCCAGTTTTTCATCAGTTGGAATTACCAGTGTATAAGTCCACGCTAACCGATGATCGACGGTGCCACCACCCGTCCACCGCCTCACCCACTTGACGTTGGAAATCGCCCGCCGTGCTTGCTCGATTTTCCCGAAATATCCCACACTCGCCCAATCCCCATCCCATCGATAAATTCGCAGCAGCGGCACCTCCACATTTTCTAACAACCATTCATCCACCGCCATCGCCTCAGGGCCGGCACGCGTCACGGGATCCATCCACAGTTGTAGTTTTCGAAAAACCTCCATCCGCCGCCATCCTTGGCCCACAAATTTAGAATCTCAAATCTCAAATTTCTCCGCTGCCGCAACCTTGCATTTCTATCACACCTCGCCACCTTTTCGCCATGCCGTCGATTGCTCCAAAACCTCACAGCGCCCTGCTCATTGTTGGGCACGGTTCGACTGAAAATCCAGATTCATCTACCCCGTATTTCGATCATGCGGATGAGATTCGCCGTCGCAATCTTTTCGGTGAGGTGCATTGCTGTTTTTGGAAAGAAGAACCTTCCCTCCGCGAGGCATTTTATCTGATAGATGCGGATGATGTTTATGTGGTCCCAGATTTCATCAGTGAGGGATATTTCACCCAAGATGTGATCCCTCGTGAACTCCAGCTCACTGGCCCATCCACCATGGTGCGGGGTAAAAATTTTCACTACTGCCTGCCAGTAGGCGTGCATCCATCCATGACGGGCCTCATCCTGCGCCGCGCCAAAGAAGTGGCACCCCACATAGATCCGGCAGAAACCACGCTCATCATCACCGGCCACGGCACGGGCCTAAATCAGAATTCTACAAAAGCCATTCGCGATCAAGTGGACAT
>JAYULG010000399.1:0-7602 GCA_043763755.1 Akkermansiaceae bacterium
CTCCGCGTGGCCCTGCTCGATTGGCTGGGCGAAATCTCCCCCAGCCAAGCTGGCGCAATGGCCACCCAGATCCTCGCCACCCCCACCGATGCCGATGAATGGGCCGTCAGCCTCCGCAACTACGCCCGCGCTTACCCTGCGGACGATCAGCATGCCTTCCTCCGCACCAAGACCGAGGAACTCATCCGCAATCCCGCCTGGCGGGTAAATCCCTCCGTCGGCTTCTTTGAATCCTTCGATGTCCTCGTCCACACCCGCGCCACCGCTTCCACTGCCATCCTCAGCGATCTCGTCGCCGACCTCACCCCCGAGGGCAAACCCCTCGCCTACGCCTCCTTCCTCACCCTTGATCGTCTCACGCTCCGCGAGCCAGTCGCCATGATGGAGCAACTCGCCACCCGGCCAGCACTGACCTCCGTCCGCGGCGAAATGGTCGCCAACCTCTTCGCCCGCGCCGACCTCCGCGATCCCGCCCAACAGCACCTCGTCCGCAGCTACCTGCTAGACCCCACCCGCACCGCCGCCGAACTCACCGCCTTTTCCGGCATCTATCCCAACGCCAATTTCACCGTCTCTCAAAACCTCCTCAGCGAAAACATGAGTCTCACTGGCAGCGAAATCACCACCCGCGACGCCGCCGCACTGGAAATCGTCAACACCTGGCTCGCCGATCCCGCCTTCCTACCCGTGAAATCCCACCTCACCACCATGCACCAACGCCTCACCACCTTCGTCGGCCAAACGCGTGAATGACGCTCTCCCATCGCAATCGCATCTTTTAATCTGAAATTTCCCATCTCTACCCTCCTCATGAATTTGCTCAGTTTCCGCCAATTCCACATCCTTCCAGCGATAGTCACCATGGCATTGTTGGCAGGTGTCTCGCCAAGTCGTGGGCAAGTGTATGAGAAAGTGGTAAGTTTCACGGATGCTCTTCGTAACTCGGTTCCTCGTGCCCGCAGTTGGTCTCAACAGATCGAAAGCATCCTAGTCGGATCTGATGGAAATGTATATGGGACGACAGTGCTCAATACCAATCCGCCAGTCGGAACGATTTTCAAGATGACTCCAGAAGGGCTGATTACCACGATGGTCGATTTGACCAATGCTGACCAAACGATACAACTTAGAACGCTAGGAGCATACGATCAGAAGATTTATGGAATCACGCCCGCTGGAGGCGCGCAAGGTTGTGGCAAGATGTTCAAGGCTTCCCATGATTCTTTTATATCATTGGTCGAGTTCACAGGAATTGCTGGTATTCGGCCTGGCCGGAATCCCGATGCCCTGTTTCAGGCTACCGATGGATTTTTCTATGGAACCACACTTGCGGGCGGCGGAAACGATTTTGGTACGGTTTACAGAATCACAGGGATTGGAAATGGATTTGAAACTCTAGCGGAATTCAGCGGAAGCGTAGGCACAAAAAAGGGGAAAACTCCTCTTGGCTTATTTGAAGCAGCCGACGGAAATGTCTATGGCTTTACCAGTGCAGGCGGGTTGGGCGACTTTGGCTCCATTTTCCGCATCAAGAAAACAGGTGAGTTCTCCTCATTGGTCGAGTTTACCGGATTGAGCGGTGCGCGGAGAGGTATATCACCCATCTCAATGATTCAGAGTCTGAATGGAAATCTATATGGAATCTCAACTTCTGGCGGCGCGAACAACCACGGGGTGGTCTTCAAGCTATCGCTTCAGGGTGAGTTTTCCATCATTCATGATTTTAGCGACGAAACACCTGAGTTTGAGCTGATTCAGCACCCGACAGGAGATATTTATGGCTTAACAAATAAATCGATTTTCAGAGTCACTAGGACAGATGGATTCGAAATGGTTGCTGGGCTGGGATATGAAGTCAGTAAATTTGATGGCAGCAGTCAAACCACTTATTATTCCGCGAGTTCCAAACTTGTTATCGCTAACGACGGAAATCTGTATTTGTCTGCGGACCCCGGTATAACCTTCTCTTCACTCGATGGAGGTCACATTTTGCAAATACGACCAAGCGGCGTCATCACTCGCTGTGGAAGCTTTAAATATTATAGTTTTAGTGATTTCGTGTCGCTTTCCCCGTCTCATCCTAAAAATCTGGTGGCATTGTCGAACGGAGATATTTTGGGAGTCACTACTGGTGGGATCGACTATCGCCTTGGGTTTCAGGCTACGTATGAACCAGCAGGGCATATCATCAGGATAACGCCCCCTAACACCAGTTCGATGCAGACTTATTTTTTTGGGAAAACTGAATATCTAGATGCACCCGTAAATCTGCAGGACGCAGTGCTTCAAGGCCGTGGGCAGGATCATAATTTCTACGGCACAAGCGTCAATGGAGGTGAAAGTAACTTTGGCACGGTGTTCAAGCTCGCTCCTTCAGGAGAATTGGCAACGCTTCATAGTTTTAAGGGTGTTGATGGTATAAATTCGGGAGGGCACCTTGTTGAAAATGGTAGGCATCCCACTGGAGATTTGATCGAAGATCAAAACGGCAATTTACGTGGGCTGACACTCGCAAAGCCCGCAGACTATGAGTATTATGGTCCCCGTGGATTTTGCTGTTCAAAAAGCGGACATCACACCCCGTGGGGATTAACGACAAATTCTAGCGCAGAGCATTTCGTCGGCGGCTTCACTTCGCGCCGTGGTCTGACAAAAGCGGGAAATGGGGCCGACCTTTTTGGAGTTTACCCGGTGGAGTATTTTGACAGTTTTCGATTGGCAATTGAATGGAAAATTTATCGCGAAGGCACTGACGGTGTAGGACAAGATCTCGCTTCACTCGAAGCTTCTCCCGGCTCTACCATGCTTGAGGTTAATGATCCTGGGGGACCGTCCTATTTGGGAACAACGCTCACAGGTGGCGTTCATGGCGATGGGACGGTGTATAAATTCTCCCCGAATTCTGTGCATATTAATCCCGTACCTCGTGCGGCCTCATTTGACAATTCCGGCGGAAACTTTAGTTCGTCGATCAATTGGCAGAACATACCTATAGGTCAGCGAAATGGGCGATTTTCGGTGTCCTTCAGTCTGACTCCGGGAGCACCCGGGATGGATGGTATTGTTGGATTATCACAAGGAGCGGCGGATTGGTATTCTGACATGCCATGCACGCTTCGCATAAATCCTGCGGGGCAATTTGATGCCATCAAAGGCAGCAACTTTTATCAGGCAGAGAATTTGCTCAACTATGTTGTTGGACGGACCTACCAAGTGGAAATGACGGTAGATTTTGCTTCCAAAACCTACTCGGCCACGGTGGATGGAACGGTTATAGCAGATAACTATGCTTTCCGGGCGGACCAAGCAGGAGCCACGGATTTGGACACGTTGGTAATCAAGCACGAATCGGGTTCCCATACGGTCACTGGAGTGAGCTTTTTGAAGCAGGGTCGTCATCCCTTGGGTGCGCTCATCCGCGGGAGTGATGGAAATTTCTATGGCACGACATCTTATGGCGGCGCATCTAATTTTGGAACGGTTTACAGAATGAGTCCTGCTGGGGCGCTCACGAAGCTGGTGGATTTCTCAGGGAATGGAGAGACCAATAAGGGCAGTAATCCGATCGCAGGTCTTGTGGAATACCAGGGAGTATTCTATGGAACCACCTCAGCCGGCGGCACGGGAAACCTTGGAACGGTATTCAAAATGACACCTGCGGGAGCTCTTGAAACGATCTTTCAGTTCAGCGTTGATTCGCAGGACTCTATACCAATGGGCCGATTGATTGTTGGTTTCGACGGTAATTTGTATGGAACAACATCGGGATCAGATGGCGGAGCAGGGAGCGTTTATCGTCTCGTTTTTGATGGGGTGCCAGCAATCTACCCATTGGCTCCACCGCCTAAGAGTCTTGGTAGCGCAACGGTCAAGGTGAAAATTAATCCCCGAGGTGGCGTCACGAATGCCTCAGTGGAATATGGCACGGATGGTGTGAACTTCATAAGTCTGCCTTTGGTAGTCAATCTCACTGGAAAACGTAGCCTCGAACAAAGATGCGCCCTGTCGAATTTAAGACGAGGGGAAACTTATTATTACCGCTTCCGTGCAAACAATGCGGAGGGCGAGACGATCAGTCCGACACAGTGTTTTTCGACTTATCCTGTGCCCGCCATTTCGATCCTACCAGCCACGCTGATTTCTACAACGAGCGCTAAGTTTAATGGCAATGTTGATCCCCTTGGTGAGCACACAACGGTCTCTTTTGAATGGGGAACAGACGGTAACAATTTCCCGAACACATTGCTTGCTCTGCCCGCTACAGTGACGGGTAATACATCAGTCGCGGCGAGTGTCCCAGTCGCGGGTTTGTTAAAGGGAACGACCTACTATTTCCGCATCAGTGCCACCAACGCGGGCGGCACGACGATCTCCGGCACTCAAAGTTTCACTACCCTCACCGAACCGCTTGCCATCACTGGAGATGCAAACGCCCTCTCAACCACCCGGGCATCTGTTGCCGGATCAGTGAATCCGCAGGGGAGCAATGCGGCAGTTTCCTTTGAGTATGGGACGGATGGGATCAATTTTCCGAACAGTTTTTCTGCCGTGCCCGCCTCGGTCAACGGAAGCGAATCCGTGGCCGTGACGGCCACCTTGACGGGACTACAACAGGGAACCACCTACTCTTATCGGGTCCGTGCAAGCGGGCCAGGTGGCACAGGGCTTGGCGCGATACGCACCTTCAGCCTGAGTATTCTATCAGGTCTTGTGCAGGTATTTCCCGATCTCCCGCCACCAAGTAGCGGGACGGTGAAAGTGAATTTTGATCCGCCCAATCTGGGAGCATGGCGATTCGCAGGGGAAACTGCGTGGCGTAACTCTGGGGTGGCGGCCACTCAGTTGGCGAGCGGTCCACGCTTGATCGAATTTCTGCCGCTGGCGGGCCGGATCAGTCCGCCGAGTGAAACTCTCGATGTCGTCAGCAGTCATAATATCGTCCTAGATCGCATTTATTTTGAAACTACAACGACGGGCAGCGGCAGTCTAACGGTGCGTCTCAAGCCTAATGAACTGGCGGCACCGCAAGTCCCAGCTGTCACACGTGCGCAGTGGCGCTTCGTCGGTGAATCACAGTGGCGCGAAAGTGGCGGCATTTCTGTGAGTGGCCTCGCAGCCGGGAGTTACTTGGTGGAATCTAAGCCAGTCGCCGGAAAAGTGACACCTCCCAAGGCGGCGGTTTCGATTGTGGATGGAAACTCACGCGAGCTCACGCTTACCTACTTCACCGCCAATACCACGGGTGCCGCCGTGCCGCTGCCACTTCCTTTCACTAGCGTCTCTGCCGATGAGGATTTGCCCTTTGCTTACGTGGGCCAAATCCGCACCACAGTCGGATCGAGCACTGGATTCGTGGTCAAGCGGCGCGTGGTGGCGACTGCCGGACACGTGGTTTTCGACGATGGCACACTCAGTTACATCACCGGGATGCAGTGGCTTTTCCAACGCCATGCCGGACAATACGAACCGAAGCCCCAGGTGCCGCGCGGCACCTGCCTGGCAACTGGCTACGCAACTCAACGGGTGGCGGATATTCAAGTCAATGGAGGCAGCCCCGGCGAAGGCTCGCCGCAATCGCAGACGCTCGACTACGCCGCTCTCTATTTCCTAGAAGAAGCTGGCCGTGGTGGCTACGGCGGCTTCCTCGCGACGGATGCCGAGGATGACAACGAATTCCTAACCTCGTCCGCACCGAAAATCCTAGCGGGCTTTGCCGTGGATGGTGTTCCTGTCGCAGACGAGGGCAAGCTCCACGCTACCCCTGTCTTCAATGCTGCCTTGTCGCCTTCCCTTGAAGAAACGTGGACGAGCACGGCCATCCGCGGCTACGGCGGTATGTCGGGAGGTCCTTTATTCGTCCAACGTCCCAACGGACTCTACCTACCAGCCGCGATCTATCTGGGAGGAAATGGCCAGACCGTGGTCCGCGCGATCAATAGCTCTGTGGTCGATCTCTTCCTGCGGGCCGAAGTCGCTGGCAATGGAGGCGACAATAACACAGGCGGCGGCATCACCCACACCCGAGTTACCACCTTCGGAACAGTCTCAGACTTTGGGTCCATCAGAATCACAATCCTACCCGCAGCGGCGGCAAGCGTGGCAAGGTGGGGGTTGCAAGGAGAACCCTCTAGCCGCGAAAGCGGCAGTATTTCTAGCGGGCGTTCTGCGGGTAACTACATTTTGCAACTCACGACGATCAACGGCTTTCTAGAACCCATCCCGCAAGCCGTAAGAATCAATGGCGGTCAAAGCTCCGAGATTCAATTCACCTATGCGCGAATGAATCCCTTTGATACTTGGCGTCAAACAAACTTCCAAACAATTTCTAACACTGGTGATGCCGCCGATAGCTTTGATTTCGATAAAGACGGCCTAAGCAACCTCTCCGAATACGCTGCCGCTACCGATCCGAAAAACGCTGCGGATGTGTTTAAAATCCTCACCACCAACAAGGGCACCACGTCCTACACTGTCACGGCTGCTGGCAAGGCTTCCCGCAGTTACATCCTCGAACGCCGTGCAAACCTAGATCGTGGCCCATGGGATACTGTTACTTCTATCGGCCCTCTCGCCAGTGACGGTCCGGTCAACCTCACCGATCCCTCGATACCCAACAACTCTGCGTTCTATAGAATTCGAGTTTCAGCCCCCTAAGCCAAATCACTTGAAACTCCGCCATTCAATCTGAAATCTCCAATCTCCCGCCCTCCCCATGAACCTACCACTTGCCAAGCGGCTACTCGGACTCTCTTTCGGCCTGATCGCAACGCTGACCCTCGCGAAATTCTTTTGGCCTTCGCCACCAGAAGCTCGTGCTGTCAATTCCGCATCACGTCCACCTACCTGGCCGCAGATTATCCCGGGCTCACCTGTCATTGGTGTCGGTCAAAACATCGCGCCCACCGCCGATCCCAGTCCGGCAACTGCCCATCTGAAAGACCTCACTGGTGAGGCAGCAAAAGCGGAGCTACGCAAAAACGGCCAATACGAATCGCTGGGTGAATCACTCACCGCCGCCCGCCACGCCGTCGAAAAAATCGACCCTGCCGGATCGCACTCACGCGGTGCAGAATTTTTTGCAGCCAATCCCAAACAGCAGTTACGCGCATGGTTTTCCAATGATGGTGTCGAGCTAGCCAGCGGATTGCAGCAAAAGGAAAACAAGGAGCACACTGAGCCATGGAACGTCGTCCTGCGCTTGCACCAAATCGGGCGGGCTGGCTCGATGGAAACCATTTCCGCCGGAACAGCCACCAGCGAAGGCAGCCGCGTGGAAGTAAGCCACCCCGGTGGAGCCGTCACCCAATGGTTTGAAAATCGCAAGGACGGCTTGGAACAAGGCTTCACCCTCCACCAACGCCCGGAAGGAGATTCAGGCGAAATCACCCTCAATCTCGCTGTGGAAGGCACCCTCCGCGTCGCCGAAATGGATGCCACGGAAAGCCTGCGTTTTACCGACTCCACCGGGCCGATGTCCTCCACTACAAAGGCCTAAAAGCATGGGACGCCACTGGCCGCATCCTCACTGCAAGGATGGAAGTTAGGGGCGACGATTCTCTTGAACTAGCCGTCAATGACAGGGGTGCTCAGTATCCGGTGACG
>JAYULG010000400.1:0-2151 GCA_043763755.1 Akkermansiaceae bacterium
CCTCAAGATGAAGCGAGGGCCAGAGCAAAACTTGCGGGTGACGAAGCAGCGCTTGCCAAAGCCCATCAGGCATTTCTCGAGAGCGAACTAAAAGTGAAAAAAATCGAGCTCGATGCCGAGACCCGCCGCACCACGATCAAACGGCTAAAGCTCCAGCAATTCGAAACGCGCAAAAACGAAGAGTTCCAAGCGCTTGGCAATGAAATCATCCGTTACGAGAAGGAACTCGATCATTTTGAAACTCTCGAACTGGAAGCGATGGAAGAAGTAGATGCTTTCAGAAAGCTTATGAAAGCGGCTGAGGCGGTAGTTGGCCAGACACGTTTACTCGTGGAACATGAAATCGGACTGATCCATCAGCGCCATGCGACCATGAAAGTCGAACTTGGGGATGTGACAACCGAGAGACAGTTATTGGTTCAAAATGCGCCTCAAGAAATTCTCCCACTTTATGATCGCTTGATGAAAGCCAAAGACGGAATCGCCATTGCACCTCTACGTGATGGGAAATGTGAGGGCTGCCACATGAAGCTAATTGCCTCCACCGTCATCAAGGTGCAAGGTGCAAAGGAAATTGTGCAGTGCGAAGAGTGTGGCAGAATTCTATATACGGAATCCTAAGCATCTCTCAGTGGAATTCATTCCGCCGCTCTTCTAGTAGAATTAGCCAGTTCATCATCGTGATGGGTGGTAGGTCTAATGGATGAGTGATCGCTCTGAGATTGGCAGATATGCTGCCAGCCGGTAGCGGAGTACCCGCGCGGTTTTTTGTGTCCAAGGGGCGCACACGCGGAGCATTAGGATCTGTGGCATTGACGCGGTCCACGGCAGCAAGCGACCCAATTTGCCCCTCTAGCTCTACGCGGAAAGTGTTTTGCTCCACTCCGAACCGCTTTTCAGGCGCGAAGATCGAGCAAGGCGGAAAAAATTCTGGCTTGTTGTAACCAACAGGAGGAGCCATCGACACGATATTAAAGTCCTCACCGATGTAGAGCCGAAGGTTTGTGACTATAGAGAAACCAGTAGGGAATGAAGTCATATCTGTGCATTCTTTAAGGATCACCCCATAGTCGTTATCGGTGCATTGATTACTGGGGATAAAATTATTATCGTTTAGTCCAGTGTTGCTGTAATCAACATTGATCACTATAGAATTATTGATGGCGGTTGATCCACCCCCTATCGAAGCAAGATATTCACCAATCCGTTGAGGATTGATCGCAACACACTTTTGGCCATTCGATGGGAGGTCTCTCGTTGCCAATGTCGTTTGGAGGTTTTGGAGGCTTTGGAGATCTCTTACACTCTGCGTGGTCTGCGGTCTCGAGTAGCCTTCCTTACTAACCCCAAAAAGTGGATCTCCGAAAGTTGCATTGTTAAAGTTAATGGTCCCTGGTGGCACGCTTCTAATAATATAACCTCCCGGCATGCCGTAAGCAATATCCACTGGAGTAGTAAAGGTGAAACTTTGGTTCTCGTTAGCTACCTTGGTAAAACCAGGAGGAAGTTGGGTAAGCACGGGCCTTCCGTTCATAATGGGAATGTTTTTCGGTACCGCGACGCGTTCACCATTTGGAAGGAGGTAGGAAAAACGCAACATCGTAGGCGTGCGGTCAATCGCACTTACCACACCCACGATGTCCAAGCGCATTGCGGCTTGCATGGCACCCACTGTGTAGTTGTTCCAAGTGGTAGTGGAAAGCGCACCAGTTTCATCACGGAGATTTTCAGGATGGAAGCGATCAAAAAACTCAATTCCGCGGTTAATCGGCACGAAGGCAGCACGACCGCTTTCAGACGCAAGAGACACTGGGAAGAATGCGCCTTGATTCATTAGAAAAGCCTCGCGGGCGCCGGGTGCAAAGGCATTGGTCAATGCCTGCCCCCTCACGGTTGCACCGTTCAATTCAGTCATTCCACGTCGACTAGAGAGAGTCGTGATTGCTGATGTACCATCTACCTCAGCCCGGCCTGCAAAGACGGGCCCTGATATATTTACATTCTGCCACGCAGACCCAGCAGCATTTTCATATCGCCCCATCGACATAAATGAAGCGGCGGACAGTGCGAGTTGTGATGGAATCTCATAGATAGAAAGCACGAAGTTCCGCCTCGAAATTGCAAGCCGAGTGACAGCATCATCTTGATCAG
>JAYULG010000401.1:0-2147 GCA_043763755.1 Akkermansiaceae bacterium
GTAAAAACTAAGATCGCCAATTCACGATTTGCTAACCATGTTCTCTAACAGGGGATGGGTAGTAGCATTGTGCGCACCCTCATACCCTCATGGCCCAGCAAATCCAATGCTCAGGAAGCGTCGTGCTCGGTTTGCGAGACGGCTGTGAAGAAAATACTTGTTCTAATTAAGTTCGTTTGATTATATCTAGGAACCCGAAATTAATTTTCTCCACATATGAAAACAGCCTCCCACAATTTGTCTCTTGCCGATATCTCCCCTCCTAGCGCTTTTTAGTGATGATGCTGACCCTAATTCCGATTTCTGCATCCGCACTCGTCGATGAAGACTTTGATGGAATGTCTGACCTCTGTGAAGAACTCTACAGCTTTTCGATCACAGATGATGGCACACTCGTGCCGAGCCAAGCCCCGATCTCCGACCCTGACGGGGATGGTGCCAATAACCTCAATGAATCCGTTGCCGGCCCCATCCACTGCGGAGTGATGGTGCGAATGGCCTGTTCCGGGCCACTCTATCTGCCAGTCCTCTTAACTCAGCTACTTTCGATTTAGCCTGGTCCGAACTAACCGGGAAATCTTATTCACCGCAGAATTCCTTAGATCTCTCAATAGGCTCATGGCAGCCGCTGGCAGAACCCACCACCGCTACTGCCCCGGGTAACAAGGTGATCTCCTTTTATCCGGATGGATCAAGTTGGTTTTTCCGTGTAGCCGTCTATGACACTGATCCCGATGGGGACACACTTAGCTCGTGGGAGGAGGGCCTGCTCACCACAGATCCTACGGACCCAGACAGTGACGATGATGGGGTGGACGATAACCTCGAGCGCCTGAATGGTAGCGATCCCACCAATGCCAGCGATGGAGGGATCCCACAGCCCATCGCTCCCACGCCTTCTGGCGAGCTGAAGGTCAGAATTTTTGCCACCACCTTCCTCGGCCCCACCTACCCCAGCACCTCATTTCTCACTCCTTTTAACCTGCGGGTATTCAAAAAGGATGTTTCCACTGGTGTAGAAACCCAAGTCCATGTCATGGCTTACACTGGCTCTCCGCCCTTCGTTTCCAATACCATCTCCCTACCGAATGACAGCAGCGTTTACACGATTCAAGCTGACCTGCCGGACCCTCAGTTCTAGCTCTCTGGTCTATGGCTTCCGGGATTTCAACTTTCTCATCGGTGCCACCCCCTCCACTGGCAGCGCCCCGTTTGCAGCGATAAACGGTTATGATCCAGTGACCAACACCGTCGGCGCCGGCGGCCACATCCTTGAAGCACCCGCAAAAGCCTATAACTTTCTCTACACGAACTTCCGAGCTGTGCTGGTTCCCATCATTTTGGAAAAAGTCATCTCAGATCAGATTGCAGGCAACGAAGCCAACCAACTCCCCACCCGCGTCTACGGCGACCAGCCGAATAATCCGATGGTCACAGGAACTCGCACAGGTAACGAAGCCAAGTTCCGTATTAAAGCAAATGTCTAGCCGACCGTAGCCTCCAAGGTGCTTGTCGCCGCCCGCGATGTCGCAGCCACTACCGTTCTCGGCTCCACTCCCGCTGCGGCCCTGCCCCTGCTTACAGATCTGTCATTTACCGCCCCAGACGGCACCAAACTCTTCGAAATCATCGCCGGAGTGGATGACAACAATAATGGCACCCTCGAGACAGCCGAGGTCAAAACAATCTTCCAGAAAACGCCGAAAGTGAAGGCAAACGGCTCACCCTATACCGAGAGTCTTGCCTTCTTGGATAAGATTCGCATCGTAACTGCCAACGATTACGGGGCAGCGAGAGCTACGACTGAAAGCTATGACAACCCAACAGTTGCAATTTTTGTGCCGAATGCTTCCAAGCTCATCAACGCCTTCGCGACCGGCTCTAAAACCATATCTGGCGCGTCCACTATCTATGGTAACTATATTAGTGCTAAAGGAATTGGCACGCCCGCAGCAAATGGCCTGTCTCTGCCGCTCGGTGCCAAATGGGACGCCGCAAATGAAGCACAGACCCACCTTTTCGATTTTCCGGACGGTTCTGACCTTTCAACCCTAACCCAAGTTTCTTACGGCAGCGCAGGAAGGCTTATGGAACTGGGGAAACGTCTCCAAAGGCACTACAATATCATTCGCTTTTTGCCCAGGTCT
>JAYULG010000402.1:0-7552 GCA_043763755.1 Akkermansiaceae bacterium
CCAAACCCAGCTTGCATCCGCATCCGTGCAGGTCTGGCCCGTCGCATCAGGCGAAATCCAAGGGATCATACCTAATAAAACCTATGGTATGGATTTACCAATCCCTACGATCGTTCTTAAAGACCTCTACCCTCGCAGTGATACCTATTTACTCTTATTCGAGGGCACTGGCACCTCAGGCCCATCAGTAATTGTGAAGCCCTATCCAGTGGACCGTGCCGAAACAGACAGCACCACCATCGTTGTCCCAGAGCTACTCTCCAAAGCCACCAAAGAAGGGTCCTATACCCTCGCGCTTGTGAGCGATACTGTCTATGGTCGCGAGTTGCTAGGCCCTGCCATTTCCTTTACGATGAAAGGCTCCATCCGCGTGAATGCCATGCAGATGACCTTCTCAGATGGTGCCACTCCCTGACTCAAAAGATTCCCCCCAAAAATACAACCGGTCGGTGTGATATGCGAATGCAGCCCCCCAGCATTCCCATCGCCCGACCGGTTCATTTTTTAAGAAAACGCTCGTCCCATCTCTTCAACTTAGTGCCCATGGTATCTTGGTTTTTCAAAAATTTCTTCTCCCCCAAATCCAGCATAGACTCTCTGCAAAGAAGCCACCCAGCGAAGATGGCTTGGCAAGCCGCCAAGTTCTCCGCATTCTGCTGCCATGTTTGACACTGCTCGCTACGATGGCCGCATGCCTTACCGGCGCTGCGGAGACTCCGGCATTTTACTCCCTGCCATTTCGCTGGGCTTCTGGCATAACTTCGGCTATGTCGATGATTTTGAAGAAGCCCGCCGCATCATGCACCGCGCCTTTGATCGTGGCATCACCCACTTCGATCATGCAAACAACTATGGTCCTCCGCCCGGCTCTGCCGAAGAAAACGTGGGCCGCATCCTCATCCAAGATTTCGCCTGCCACCGGGATGAATTGATCATCTCCACCAAGGCCGGTCACGATATGTGGAACGGCCCCTATGGCCAAGCTGGCTCTCGCAAGCATTTGCTCGCATCGCTCGATCAATCGCTCAAACGCCTCCGTTTGAGCTACGTTGATATTTTTTACTCCCACTGCCCAGATCCTGCAACACGCCTCGAAGAAACCATGTCTGCACTCGCCTCAGCCGTGCAAAGCGGCAAGGCACTCTACGTGGGCCTCTCGAAGTATCCGCTCAAAAGGTTAAAAAAAGCCGTGAAAATTCTCCGAGAAATGGGCACCCGCTGCCTCATTTACCAGCCCCCCTATTCCATTCTGAATCGTTGGCCAGAAGCAGAAGGTATCCTTGAGTTCCTCGAGGAAGAAGGCATCGGCTGCATCGGCTTCAGCCCGCTCGCCCAAGGAATGCTCACGCCCAAATACCTCAGCGGCATCCCAGATGGCTCACGCGCCGCCCGCACCGAAGGGTTTCTCCAGATCTCCCAAGTGGAAGCCGAGCAGGAAAAAATCCGCGCCCTTGGCGATCTCGCAGCAGCCCATGGCACTTCGCTCAATCACCTTGCCTTGCAATGGACTCTGCGAGTACCAGTCATTACATCCTCGCTCATCGGTGCCCGCACCGTCGCCCAGCTCGATGATTCACTCGCAGCACTGCAATCACCCACCCCTGATGCTGCACTGCTCGCTGCCATCGATGCCATCGCTCCGATGACGAAAAAAAAAGCCGCAGAAGCGTAAAAAAGCACTAAGCTCCGGCCATGACTTGGAACGACCAATTTCTCACCCTCTTCGACCGCTGCTCCGCCACTTATCAATCAGGCAATCACGATTTCGAAACCTACTACGCCCCTGCCGATCTCGAATTTCTCACGAGCATAGGCTGCAAAACTCGGGAGTTTTTTGATTTTGTGGAAGACTATTGCGAGGAAGGAACGCCCAGCCCCACCACCGCACTGCTCATTGCCAGCGTCCGTAGAGATTATTTTCAAACTATTCAAAATGGCATTCCCAGCGCTCAGCAGCTCACACGTGATGATATTCCCTCCTTCGGCGAGGAGTTCGCGGGAATGGCGTATTTCCCACGCATCCATGCGAAGGCTTTGGCAAAACTCCGCGGTGAACTCGATCCAGATCTGATGTTCGGCTGCGGAGGTGATCGGAATTTCCTTACCAATCATGGTAAAATCCCACCCGCCGATTTCCTCCGCCACGTCTGGGCCTGCCAACAAGATACCGAAAAACTCGCAGCTTGGGTAAAGCTCCAAAAAGCCTAAAAAACTCCGGGCTTGCCTCTCACCTGCCCACTCCCTATCCCCCATCTCACAACCACATGGCCAGCACACCTATCATCAACCTCCGCAAAGGACACGCCGTCCGCCACAATAACGAAGTATGCCTCGTCATTGATCACGAGCTCAAAACTCCGCCGCGCATGGCATCCTACGTCCAAATGTCCATCCGCAGTGTCGCAACCAAGAAGGTCTTCAATCTGCGAATGACTTCGAACGACTCCGTGGAAGGCGTAATCCTCGAGCGCACTCCCCACGAATACTCATATAAAGACAGCAGTGGTTATCATTTCCTAGATCCTAACACCTACGAAGATGCTGTAGTTTATGAAGACCTCATCGAAGGCGTAAAAAATTATCTTATAGAAGGTCAGATCTATAACTTAATGGTCGCCGATGGAATCGTCGTCGCCGTCGATCTCCCGCTCTCCATGGTCATGACCGTGGCCGAGTCATCAGAAGGCGTGAAGGGCGATTCCGCTAACAATGTTTACAAGCCTGCTGTCATGGAAACTGGCCTGATTGTGCAAGTTCCGCTTTTCATCAATGTCGGCGAGCGCATCACCGTAAAAACTGAGGACAATTCCTACACCGGCCGCTCCAACGACAAGTAGGCCGCCATCTCTTCAATAAGGAGGGGCGGACTCCGATCCGCCCAAGCCGAAGAAATGCCAATGGGCAGCGCGAATGCCTCGACACATTGACCACCCATCGGCGCGAAGGTATATTATCGCCGCTCCTTGAAAATCGCAGACCAAAGGCTCAAATAATCCGATCCGCAAGTGGCAGCCCTTGGCGGAAATTAGCCAAATTCGCTAAAAAATGGCGGACAAGGCTAGCCTCTTCGCCCCGATGACCGCCAGCCGTATGCGGTGTGATAAAACAACATGGCTCAGCCCGCAATGGGTGCTCGACTGGTAAAGGTTCTGGCTCAGTTACGTCGAGCCATGCCGCCGCAAGATGGCCCGAGCGCAAGTTTTCTAACAATGCAGTTTGGTTCACCGTCACGCCACGGCCTATGTTATAGAAAACTACTCCGAACTTCATGTTAGCAAAACACGCACTCTCGATGAAATCACGCGCCGCTGCATTGTCCGGTAGTATATTGATCACATGATCCGCCGTGGCCAATGCCGCAGGCAAATCACTCGGTGTAATCGTCAATATCCCTTCGTCGCCGCGTGGGCTGCGCCGCATTGCCGTGACCTTCATTTCAAATGGGGCAAGTAGTTTAACCAACTCCTGCGCAATCGCTCCATAGCCGAGAATCACCACGCTTTGCCCACGCAATGAGACGGCACTTTGCCGCAGCGCGTGCCACTCCGGCACTCCATTGGCTGCATGACTTACCAAGCATTCTGGCAAATTTCTCGACTGACTCAGCATGAAGGAAAAAACATGCTCGGCACAAGGTGCCGCATACACACTCGAACTATTCGTCACCACAAAGCCCCTCGCCGCAGCCAATTCACGGAATTCCGGTGTGTCATACCGCGTGAATCCAGCCGAGCTGACATGCAACCATTTCAAACGTACAGACTTCCCGATGCTACCTAAATCAGGCTGACCAAAAGCAATTTCCGCCCCTGAAAAAGCAGGGTCCGCCTGCCCCTTTGCCAAAATAGATGCCGCCGAGGTCTTGGAAAAAACAATCTCATCAGGCGCAGCGCCATCTAGAAGCTGGAGCTTTAAAGAATCACTCAGCGGAGTATCACAAAATATCTTTAGGGTGGCCATATGAGGGCCATGTTTTAGGAATATCCCGCCCAGATGCAAGACTAGGCGCCATCAAAGTCTCCCATCGTCATATCCAGATATGAAGATTTGTTTCTTGAAAGGTTGTTATTTCCCCATAGATTCAAGACATGCACCAGCCCGATGCCACTGCTGAACTCCAAAGCGCCCTTGCCCAGCGAATCTTCGTCCTTGATGGGGCGATGGGAACCACGATTCGCAGCTACGGCCTGAGGGAGGCGGATGCCCGGGGGAAGCGCTACGCAGAGAACGAAAAAGATCTGCTCAACAATGGCGATATTCTCTCCATCACGCAGCCAGATACCATTGCAGATATTCACAAGCGCTTCTACGAGGCTGGCTCAGACATCTGCGAAACCAACACCTTTTCCGCAACCGGCATCGCTCAGAGTGAGTTCTTCGTCGAAGATCCGCGCGAAAAAGGTGGCCGCAAAGACCCCGAGTTTTTCCAAAAGATTTTGGAGGATGAATTTTTGAATGATCTCGCTTGGGAGATGAATGTCGAGTCTTCGCGCCTTTGCCGCAAGTGGGCGGATGACATCGGCAGCGATACCGGACGCAAGCGCTATGTGGCCGGGGCCATCGGTCCTCTAACAGTGTCCCTCAGTAATTCGCCAGATGCAAATGACTCTGGTTTCCGCGTCGTAAGTTTTGATCAGGTGCTCGCCGCTTACCGCCACCAAGTATTGGCCCTTATTGAGGGTGGCTGTGACATCCTCATGGTGGAAACGATATTTGATTCTCTCAATGCCAAAGCCGCAATTGTGGCCATCCAAGAAATCTTCGAGGAGAGAAATTTCCGCCTTCCCATCATCGTCTCCGCAGCGGTGGGGCTGGGTGGTGAGACGATGATCTCTGCACAAAAAGTCGAAGCGCTTTGGAATGCCTTCGCCCATGCAAAACCGCTGGCCATTGGCTTGAATTGCTCGCTAGGCCCGGATTTGATGCGCCCACACTTGGAAGAACTTTCTGCATGTGCCGCCACCTATATCTCATGCTACCCAAATGCGGGATTGCCAAATCCACTCGCCCCGACGGGCTTCGATCTCGAGCCAAGCCACATGTTTGATTATATGTCAGAGTTTGCGAGCGCCGGCTTGCTCAATCTCGCTGGCGGATGTTGTGGCAATACTCCAGATCACGTCGCCGCTATTGCTAAAGCTGTAGCAAATCACGCACCGCGTATCGTTCCAATCATTCGGTGAATTAGACCGCAAAGTCGCAAAGGTCACATAGGGACGCGAAGGAAGATGAGGGACTATTTAAACAAATTATCAACCGAGGTCATCGGTGCTGCAATTGAGGTCCATCGTGATCTAGGTCTAGGGCTTCTTGAATCGTCTTATGAACTGAGTCTGCAGCATGAATTAGAGCTTCGTGGTTATGTTTCAGCACGGCAAGTGTCACTGCCGAGTCACTACAAGGATCTCGTAGTTCCAGATACCTACCGTATTGATTTGTTAGTAGAAAATTGCTTTATAATCGAACTAAAAACGGTCGAAGCATCACTTCCTATTCACTCGGCACAACTCCTCACTTATTTGAAAATGTCGAACAAACATCTCGGGCTGTTGATCAATTTTCATACCGTCCGCCTCGTTGACGGAATCAAACGCATCGTCCACAACTTCCCATCTTAACTTTGCGCTCCATTGCGACCTTTGCGCCTTTGCGGTAAACTCTTCAGTAAACTCTTCCAAAAATGATCACCATTCCCCACGCTCTCCGCCTTTCTGGCACAGATGCCTATAATCACACCGCAGACAAGCGCTTTCTGATGATCGGTGAGCGCGCGAACGTCGCTGGCTCACCCCAATTTGCCAAACTGGTCCGTGCAGGAGATCTTGAGGCCGCCGTAGAGGTGGCCCGCCAACAAGTGGGCAATGGTGCCAATGTGATCGATATCTGCTTCGACGATGGCCTCATCGATGGCAAAGCGATGATGGCGCGTTTCCTCAGCTTGCTGCAAGGCGAGCCAGACGTCGCGAAAGTGCCCATCATGGTGGATTCATCCAAATGGGAGATCCTCGAAGAAGGGCTCAAATACCTGCAAGGAAAGGGAATTGTGAATTCCATCTCGCTAAAAGAAGGTGAGGAAAATTTCAAAAAACAAGCCAAGCACATCATGCGCTACGGCGCGGCCGTGGTGGTAATGGCCTTCGACGAAAATGGCCAAGCCGCCAGCTACGATGAAAAAATCCGGATCTGTGAGCGAGCCTACCGCATCCTCGTAGATGATGTGGGATTCAACCAAGACGATATCATTTTCGATCCAAACATTCTCACAGTGGCCACAGGCATTGAAGAGCATAACAACTACGCGCTCGACTTCATCAATGCCACTCGTTGGATCAAAGAAAATCTCCCCGGGGCAAAAATCTCGGGTGGGGTGTCTAACATTTCATTCTCCTTCCGCGGCAACAACAAAGTCCGCGAGGCAATGCACTCCGCCTTCCTCTATCATGCGGGCAATGCCGGGATGGACATGGGCATCGTCAATGCAGGGATGCTAGAACTCTATGATGAGATCCCCAAAGATTTACTAGAATGTGTGGAAGACGTGTTGCTCAATCGTCGCCCAGATTCCACGGAGCGTCTGCTAGACCTCGCTGAAAGCTATAAGAATGTGGGAGGTAAAAAGATCGAAGAAGATCTCTCATGGCGCAATGCCCCTGTGGAAAAACGGCTCGAACATGCACTCCTCCGGGGAATTGATAAGTATATCGATGAAGACACCGAGGAGGCACGGCTCAAATACATTCGCCCGCTAAAAGTCATCGAAGGCCCGCTGATGGATGGCATGGGCGTCGTGGGCGATCTCTTCGGCGCAGGGAAAATGTTTCTCCCCCAAGTCGTCAAATCCGCGCGGGTGATGAAAAAGTCAGTGGCGTGGCTGTTTCCCTACATGGAAGCCGATAAGGCTGAATATCTCGCCGGAGACATCGCCGCAATCATGAGCGAGAACCCCGGCATCACCGATGACGAAGCACTCAAACTCGCCGAACGCGCACGCTCCGCAGGCCGATTCCTCATCGCCACCGTCAAGGGGGACGTGCATGATATCGGCAAAAATATCGTCGGCGTTGTGCTATCCTGCAATGGCTTCGAAGTGACCGATATGGGAGTGATGGTCTCTTGTGATAAGATCCTCGCCAAAGCCAAAGAACTCGGAGCCGATGTTATCGGACTATCAGGATTGATCACCCCATCGCTTGATGAAATGGTGCATGTGGCTAAGGAAATGGAGCGCCAAGGATTTACCATCCCCTTGCTCATCGGCGGCGCGACGACCTCTGCGGCACACACTGCCATCAAGATCGCCCATCACTACTCCGGCCAAGTGGTGCATGTGTTAGACGCTTCGCGCTCAGTGCCCGTCACCACCTCACTGCTCTCAAAGGAACAGCGCGAAGGCTTCGGCGTAGAGAATAAAGTAAAACAACAAAAACTCCGTGATAACTTCCTCGGCGGGCCGAAAAAGGAAACGATATCTATTATCGAAGCTCGCGCAGCCGGACCAAAGTATGATTGGGAAAACTATAGTCCGCCCGTGCCCACTTTCACGGGCACGCGC
>JAYULG010000403.1:0-2131 GCA_043763755.1 Akkermansiaceae bacterium
ATTTCGATCCACTCCGCCCGCCTGGTGGCAATATCGGCACACCTGCCGCTGCGACTTCTGGCCCCAGCTACACCGCTGGGCAATTCGTGAGGGCAGCAATTCCAAACACTGCATTTTACAGAAAGCGCCCATCGGGTGACGGGGATGCTGATAAATTGCTCAAGCAAGGCAGCTCCATGAAAGTCATTTCCAAAAGCAGTAGCTACCTGAAAGTAGAGCTCGATAGTGGGGAGATAGGCTTTGTGCCCACTGTCATGGTAGAAGATCCAAATGCTACCCCAGCCGTAGCAACGACCATGCCCGGCGAGTTTCAAGTGTACCCTCCCCTCACGGGTGACATCGGTGGGCCACTACCTATCATCGATCCTGCAGGCCTGCCGCCGGAGGGTGCGATTCCCACGGTGATTGATCCCGAGGCACCATCCTTGATCCAGCCAGTTCCCGCGCCGGAAATTCCCGGTGCAGACTCTTTTGCCACTCCTGTTCCTCTCGTCGAGCCAAACGCCCAAATAGCCCCCGCTGCAAGTGGCTCAGTGCCGCTCCCTCCGAATCAAGATGAGCTCAAAGCGATGGAGGAAAAAGCCAAACAAAAAACCGGCCAGTGATGATTCACTGGGCGAACCGCCCTAATAGCCGGATCGCCGATCTTATGGATGCGAGCGATGCGGTCTCACTCGCCGTATGATAGCCAGTGGTGGGAACTTGAAGGGTGGTCCCATTGATTTGACCACCCGTCGCGGCGACAAGCCTTCCAAGCTCGGTGCGGCCTAGCGAAAGTGGCTTCACACGATTTTCATTTTGCGCCTCGATCCAACTGTCCTTGTAGGAATATGGGATGTCCAACTGGCGGCAATGATCTTGGATTTCCACGGTGAAATCCGCATCAAACTCAGCAGTCGCATCTTTTTTGCGGAGCACGAGATCTTGCGCCGCAGCCGCTTCTGGCGTGGGATACGGGCTGGTATCTAGCACGAGCAAGCGGCGGGTAACGATGGATTCGCGCTGCAGCCAAGCAAGCGCATAACGCCAACTGCGCCCTGCTTCCTCTTGCGCAGTGAAGAGTGCGGTGCCCACGAATCCATTGCGAAATAGATAGATAATGATTGCCACACTCAGCACGTTATCAAGCTGAGCAGACAGATGCGTCTCGCTCACCCGTAAGCGATCCAAAAAGGAAATCGGCGTGCCCGGCTGAAGGAACTCCAGCCCGCTGATTTCAAAAATCAAGTTATGGCGGCTCGGGCAAAGGTAGCCTGATGAGATCGTCCCCTGTCCAAGGTAGGTGCCCGTGTAGGGAAGATGGGCCTGCACCCGTTGGCCCGTGAAACGATCTGCGATAGACGCCATCATTTGCTCAGAGACAGAATCGCCCGTCAGCTCGCCACGGTTTCCAGCGATGAAAGCAGCGTATTGAAATTCATTGGGCCCAGTGCACAGCAACCCGTGCCGATCAATGTGTGCGGAAAGAATGATGCTCTCCGGATCGCGCCCACGGGCTACCAGCACGCCGAGGTGGCGCTGCACTGTCACACCCACTTCTTCTAACTCGCGGCGCAGCACTCGGAAAAATGAATCCTCGGTCCCCACCACCGATGGCTCTCTCACAAGCTGTTGGAGGATTTCCAAAAAGTCAGTAAGATCGGGCACATCTTCAGAATACATATAATTTTCCGGCCTGGGCAGCAGATCCAATGCCGGAATCTGGGTGTAGCCATGGTAGCTTCCAAAGTCCGTCTTGAGGCGTTCTATCGTAGATGATTGTGCGCTTCTGAGATTCAGACATAGTTTATCCTCTTGGCCGGAAAGCGGCTCGGCCTTTTTTCGGGTATAGGTCTTGAATCGGAACTTTGAGAGGGCCTGCCAACTCAAGAAGCTCAAAATCCGCTACCCAGCGAACACCACCTTCGATGCGGGCTACGACACCGCGCGACACATCTCACCTGAGCCTGTCACCTTTTTTCGGAGTGTTATAAGAGCGAAAAACAAAGCATAAACACACACCGATGAAATCCACCAATCCATAGTAAGAAGAGTTCAAAAAACGCGCCGTCGAAATGTTACGGACTTCCGGCAAGCCCGCCGTTTAGATCGCCCGCGAACTCGGCCGCACCGCCGATAGTCTGCGCGACTG
>JAYULG010000404.1:0-7494 GCA_043763755.1 Akkermansiaceae bacterium
TCACGCCCACTCACATGGCTCGCGTTTGATACCAGTGTATTCCTGCTCTCGTTCAAAGACCAAATCGGTAAGGTGACCGAAGCTGGCCTGACATCGTTCCAAAACGTAGGAGATGCCGTCCATAAAGGTATAGATCTATCAATCAATGCAGATATACTTCAGCTTGCCTCTGGGTCTGAGCGGCTAGGCAAACTTGATTTCTATGTAAATGCGACTTACCTTGACGCTGAGTTTACAGATGGCCCGAATGAAGGGAAAGCACCTCAGTATGCGCCTGATACAATTCTCCGCACGGGGCTGAATTATTCATATCAAGAGAAGCTCAAAGTCAGCTTAGGCGGCACCTTTCTTGATGATCACTTTGCAGATGATAACAATTCGGACAATTTCAAAGTCCCGGGCTACATGGTGTGGGATTTGACGGCGGAATACAAAGTTCTCGAAAATCTACGCATCCTTGCCGGCATCAATAACGTATTTGATGAAAGCTACTACGCACGCGTTCGCACTGAAGGCATTGATCCGGCAAACGGGCGGAACTACTACATCGGAGCCTCGTTAGAATTTTAATTATGCGCACTTTCCATTGATGCACTAGCTTGCTTCCATCCCGCTCCCACACTCTAGAAATGCATGCTTTATCACACGTCTTGAACATCGGCACTTTCGCTACTTGGATGAGTGTGGGTTCATTCGGAGTGGTGGGTGTGCTGATCCCCGGCTGGGATGATGTTTTCATTCCGCAAGCACCTGCGGCGGTAGAGACAGTGTGGCTTACACCAGAGCTCATGCTCGGAGCTATCGCCACTGCCGAAAGTGATGAGACTCCGGCAGAAGCCACCGGTGTGGAATCGTTTGCCCCTCTTTCTCCACCTCCTGAATTGCCTGAAATTGCCCAGCTTCCCCCATTGCCTGAAATCCCGGATCTGCCGCCGCCGCCACCACGCCCCGTGGAGCGAGCTTCTAGCCTCACACCCAGCCCGCCACCTGTGGCACGCCGCAGCGCTGCAGCGGTTGATAGCAAAACAGCTCGCCCGCGCAGTGCAGATAATGCTTCCGGCAATGGAAAGCCGAGTGGGGCCGCCACTGGCGGAGGTTCGGTCATGTCTGACTCCGCTCGGCTCGCCGCCGGCCGCATGCCCTCACCTTCCTACCCGCCCTACTCGCGGCGGAATAATCAGACAGGCACCGTGGTAGTGGACTTCACCGTGGATGGTAGTGGCCGCGTGATCTCAGCCTCGGTAAGTAAGTCTTCGAGTTGGCCCCTACTCGATGGCGAAGCAGTGAGCACCGTAATAGGCTGGAAATTTCCGCCCGGAGGTGTCATGAAACACCGCAAGCCGATTGTTTTCAGATTAAACTAACCAAAATACCAAGTGCTATCGAACATCGTGGTTGAGACATTTATTGAAGGCGGCTGGGTCATGTGGCCCATTTTATTCACCTTCTTCCTCGCCCTCTGTGTGATCATTGATCGTGTAGTCTGGTGGCTGCAACTTCAGGCAAGTTTCAAACCTGCAAACCAAGAGAAAGCCCGCCAAGCGCTCGGCATGGGTGATTTTAATCAAGCATGGCAAGTGAGCGCAAATACGACAGATCCCTTCCTGAAAAATCTCAACGAAGGGATGATGCATGCGCACACTTCCATGCTCGCTGCCATGCAACTACATGCCACTCACCTCATCGAGAAATCGGAAGCACGGATGTGGGTGCTCAGCACGATGATCACTCTTGCACCGCTGCTGGGTCTCTTCGGCACCGTCGTCGGCATCATGGGTTCATTTTCATTCGTAGGCAATGAACAGCTTGCCGCTACCAAAGTATCTGGCGGCATCGCAGAGGCGCTCATCGCCACAGCCTGTGGCATTGCGATCGCTATACTATGTTTACTTCCCTATAACTTCTTCCGGAAGCGCGTTTCCGTTCTGCGTGGTTCATTTGAACGTTGGATCAATCACACTGAGCTGCTGGTGAAATCTGCAAAAGAACACGGCCATGATCTTGAATCCTTCGCCGCCAAGACTCGGAGTTAAACTCTTCGCCGCATCATGCCTGTCCAACTCAGAAGCAGCTCCTCGGATGATGAAGGTGACGAAGCACGGATCGAAATCATTCCGCTCATCGATATCATGTTTTTCCTTCTTGCTAGCTTCATGCTAGTGAGCCTGAGCATGACTCAACTCCACCGAGTGCCCATCGTCCTGCCGGATGCATCCACAGGCATCCCAGATCAAAAAACTCCGCCGTTTCAAATTGCGATTGATGCGAGTGGAGTCGTCACATGGGACGCGAAAATCGTCACTCTCTCAGAGATTACCACTCGCCTCAAAGCTGCGGCTGTGCCTAGGGAAACTGCCGTGGTCATCGCTGCGGATGCGGAATCACGGCATAGGCAAGTGCTCGCCGTGCTCAATGCCGTGAGGGATTCTGGGGTGGAAAAAGTCAGCTTCGAGTCGAAAATCCCGAACCCTTGAACTGTGAAAGACCGAGTCATTACCCTTCTAAATGCCATCGGCTGCCTTGTTCTCACGGCCCTTGTTGCATTCCAGTGGTTAAAAGAACGAGCATCACAGGGCAGCATTCATGTGCTAAAAACCAAGCTGGTGGAGTCTCAAATGCACGTTGCGGAAGGTGCGAAAAAAATTACCGCGCTTGAGAGCGATATCTTGGCCCTTAAAGATGCAATGAAATCCACTCAAGAAGCCGCCGAGACAGCCAGCAAAGACAATGCCGCGAACTTCACTCATGCCACGCAGCTTCTTAAAGATCTATCCGCCGCCCGTGCTCAAGCGAAGTTATGGGAAACTTCTATCGCGGAGCGTGATGCCATCCTCAAACAACTGAACTCAGAGCTCATCTCCACTCGCCGCCGCCTTGATGAGGCGATCGCCAAACTCAAGACGGCGGGTGCGCGATGACGCAATACGCTGAGCTGCACTCAATAGGCCGATGGCATTGTTGAGCCACTCGTCGTGCTCGGCTGTGCGCCGCCCGTGGCATCCGCTTGATTTTCAAGCCGCCCGCCCACCTTTTGTAAATCTTGGCCGAAGCCCCGTGTCGTTGCGCAAGATGGCAAGAACAACAAAGAGAGAGCTGAAGCTGTGAGTAAGGAAATCTTTATGTGTTTCATCGTGTGATCTTGCTAATGCCAAATCGGCGTTTGTGCAAATTCAAAAGCGCGGAAGTTTCAGAGCACAGCCGCCTTCTCGTTCTTGAATAGTGAGTGCGGATGTGATTCATCTGCCGCATGCTAGCGATGAGGCGAATTTCCTGCTGGAGGCCTGAATTGGCTTTGCCTCGCTTGGGAAAATTGGACATAAATGC
This sequence comes from Akkermansiaceae bacterium, assembly GCA_043763755.1. GTDB lineage: Bacteria > Verrucomicrobiota > Verrucomicrobiia > Verrucomicrobiales > Akkermansiaceae > Luteolibacter. The sequence continues at coordinate 3,325 of JAYULG010000404.1, forward strand.
AGTCCTTCTATGAGCAATCCCTTCCGCGAAGACCTTGTTTCCCGTTCACCGGCTGAGCCATGTTCCATCGTTATTTTCGGTGCCACGGGAGACCTCACACACCGCAAGCTCATCCCTGCACTCTACAATCTTGCGGTGGATGGCGAGCTGCCTACCGGGGTGAAAATCATTGGCTTTGCCCGCCGTGAGAAATCGGATGCGGAGTTCCGCGAGGGGCTATGCATGCTCAACCGCAAAGTTTCCCGCTCCGGTCATGACGAAGAAATCTGGGGAAACTTTATTGAAAATGTTTCCTATCACACCTCTGAGTTCAGCGATCCAGAAGGTTTCAAAAGTCTCGCAGAAAAACTCGATGGACTGGATGCCACGCACGGCGGCAAGGGCAATCGACTTTTCTACATTGCCTCTGCCCCTGAGTTTTTTGATGAAATCCTCATCAACCTGAAAAACGCCGGGCTCAACGAGGCCAAGCCAGGCTGCTGGGCGCGAGTGATCGTGGAAAAACCCTTCGGCACAGACCTTGCCTCCGCGAAGCACCTAAACCAAGTGGTGAACGAGACTTTCCAAGAGAAAGACACTTACCGCATCGATCATTATCTGGGCAAAGAAACAGCGCAAAATCTGATGGTGCTGCGCTTTGCTAACTCGATTTTTGAGCCGCTTTGGAATAGCAAATACATCAGCCACCTCCAGATCACCTGTGCAGAAAACCTCGGCATGGAAGGTGGCCGGGGTGGCTATTATGAAAAATCCGGCGCACTCCGCGATATGGTGCAGAATCATTTATTGCAGCTCCTGAGCCTCGTCGCCATGGAGCCGCCTACCGATCTTTCTGCCGATGGCGTACGGGATGAAAAAGTCAAAGTCATCCGCTCACTGCGCCAGTGGGACACACCAGAGAAAGTCGCTGCAAACGTCGTTCGTGCCCAATACACTGCCGGCCACATCGATGGCACTGCCGTGCCCGGCTACCGTGAGGAAGACCGAGTTTCCCCCGAGTCCGAGACGGAAGCCTATGTGGCGGTGAGGCTACTCATCGATACGTGGCGCTGGAGTGGCGTGCCATTTTATATCCGTATGGGAAAACGATTGCCTAAGAAATCCACCGAAATTTCCGTGCATTTCAAAGAGGCACCCTGCGTGCTTTTTAATGCGCTCACTGGCGGTGTCCCTGGTGGCAATGTGCTCGTCATCCGCATCCAGCCAGACGAAGGAATCTCGCTGCGCATGGTTTCTAAAATCCCGGGGACGAGCCTGCGCCTAGAGCCGGTGAAGATGGATTTCCACTACTCCACGAGTTTCGGCAAAGGCAGCCCTGAGGCCTATGAGCGGCTCCTGTTAGATGCCATCGCTGGTGATGCGACGCTCTTCGCCCGCCGCGATGAGGTGGAGGAGGCATGGAAATTTATCGATCACATCGAGCACGCGTGGCATCAATCAGACAGCCCGCCGCCGATTGCGGAATTCGTCGCTGGCTCATGGGGTCCGCGCGAGGCAGACCAACTATTGCAACAAGATGGCAATCAATGGCGCAGGCTGTGATTTATGGCAGCTTGCAAGAAGAAGAGACGCTTGCTAGGTTTTTGACATGAAAACGCAATTCGTGACGAACGAGAAAGGCAAGAAAATCGCCGCAGTGATCCCTATAAAAAAGTATGAACAGCTCATGGAAGATCTATATCACCTGAGAACAGTCGCAGAACGCAGGAACGACGAACGCATTCCATTTGAAGAGGTGAAAAAACAACTCATTGCAGATGGCCTCCTACCGGGTTGAGTTTGCACAGAAAGCTCAGAAAGATCTTAAAAAAATCCCCAAAGAGCAGGTCACAAAGATCATCGCCGCAATCGAGAAACTGGCTCTGGATCCTTTTCATTCCAACTCCAAGAAACTTGTTGACTGGGAAAATACTTTCGAATCCGAGTTGGTGATTATCGAGTTATATATGAGTTAGAAGATTCAGTATTGATCATTTTTGTCATCCGCATCGGCCACCGCAAAGACATCTATCGCTAATATGCATACCAACCTCGAAGCCATCCCTGAAGTTTGCCCTGAGCTGGGAATCGAAGTTCCCGTTGCCTCGATTGATCGCGAATTGCGGAAACTCTGGGAACAAGATGAGGCGCGCACGAATGCCTCCTTGATGAACCTCGTCGTTTTTTCCGAGAAACGCGGCGCTTTGATCGAAAATTCATCCATCGTCCGCGAGCTCACTCGGGAGCACGCCTGCCGGGCCATTTTGGTGGAGATCGATAGCGAGGCCACACCCAGCTTGCGAGCATGGATCACCGCACACTGCCACCTCGCGGAGGGCCGCAAATCCATCTGCTGCGAGCAAATCTCGTTCTGTCTAACAGGGCGTGTCACCGGACGCTTTCGTAACACGGTTTTTGCTCATCTAAATTCGGATCTACCGCTCGTTTTTTGGTGGCAAGGTGAGCTGTCTGATATCCTCACAGAGCGCCTCGTCAGTGTAATTGATCGGCTCATCATCGATAGTTCCGCATGGGTAGATCCCGCTGCCTCATTTCGTAAAATCGAAGAAACTTCGCAAGTCAACAGCGAGCTTGTGATCCAAGACCACGCATGGACGCGGTCGCTGCAATTCCGCATCGGGATTGCCAGTTTGTTTGATGATCCTGCAGCGCAGAAAATGCTGTCGAACATCGATACCGTAGAAATCACCTACCACCCGGAGCATCGGAACACGGCCCTACAAGTGCTCGCGTGGCTTGCGATTCAGGCGGGCTGGAAAGACCACGAAACTACCGGAAATCTCACTTTTCGCACCAGCTCAGGTGCAGTGATTTCCGCAAACCTCACTGCGGACTCTTGCTCAGCGCCCCTCTCGTCACTCGTCTTACGCGCAGGGGCAGGTGCCGTAAGTGTCACTCAGGCAAGCGGCGCATTTCACCTTGTGCGCCAGATCGAGGCGAGTGGCTACCGGGCTACCTCGCTCTCGCCTGCAGACCCCACCTCAGCCGCAGAACTTGTGGCCCTCCAGCTCGCGCGCGGCGGGAAAAACTCGCTCTACCAAAAAATTCTACCTCGCTTCAGGGCGATGCTAGATTATCCCAAATTATGACGGAGCCGTTACTCTACGAGTCTCACTGCCACACCACGCTGTGCAAGCATGCCTTCGGGACCACGGATGAATACGCAGAGGCAGCCATCGCTCGCAATTTCAAGGGCATCACATTCACCTGTCATTGCCCGCTACCCGATGGCTTCTCGGCGAGCGTGCGGATGACGCCGGAGCAATATCCTGAGTATATCGCCCGAGTCGCTGCCACCCGTGAGAAATTCGCCGGGCGGCTAGATGTGAAGTTAGGCCTCGAGAGTGATTTCTATCCCGGAGTGGAGCCATGGTTAGAGAAACTTCATGCAAGTGAGCCGCTTAGCCACGTGCTGGGGTCTATCCACTATCAAGTGATGGATTACCGGAGAAAATACTACACCGGAGAAATATTTAGCTATCAGCAGCTATACTACGAGCACCTCGCCCAATCCGCAGAGAGTGGCCTGTTTGATACGTTAGCCCATCCAGACCTGATCAAAAATGAATCTCCGGCGGACTGGGATTTTGCACAAATGCAGCCCTACATTGCGCGTGCGCTAGACCGCATCGCCGCCACGGACGTGGCCATGGAACTGAATACCAGCGGCGTGCAAAAGGCCTTGCCAGAAATGAATCCCTCGCCTTCACAGCTCATTCTCATGTGTGAACGCGGAATCCCCGTGGTGATCGGTGCGGATGCACATGTCCCACACCGGGTGGGAGATGGTTACCGTGCTGCATTGAAGTTATTAGAATCTTGTGGCTACCAAGATGTAAGTTTTTTCTTAGATCGTAAGAGGCAAACTATACCCATCTGCGCTGCATTGGCCTCTCTGGCTTGAAGGCATCCCTTCTTCTCAGTTCCGCTATGCATAGAGCTGGAACTTGATAGTCACCAGAAAAACCTTGTGACCACATGCGGCGCGGTGGATGAATGATCTCTCATGAAAAAAGCTGCATTAACACTTTCCACCGCATGGCTCATTTTGATCACCGGTGCTGCAGCATTTGAAACTAGCCTGCCGCTCGTGACCCATGCCGACTGGGCCACAGCCACCGCCTCTCCAAGCATCCGGACACTTGGTGTCATGAGCACGGACGATTTGGA
>JAYULG010000405.1:0-2126 GCA_043763755.1 Akkermansiaceae bacterium
ACCCAACGTGCATGGCGGAATTTACCGACTACGGAAAAAGGACGGCGAGGTGCCCGTCGCCATGCCGGCGGCGCAGTGGCTAGTCGGCGATCCAACAGATGCCGCGCTGCAGATAAAGAACCTTGAATCACCGAATCCGCAGATCCGGCGGCGCGCTGCGGAAGCACTAGGCCGGGCGAAAGTTCGCACCGCAGTCCCGGGGATTTTGGCAGCACTTGCTGCTCCTGAAGTGGATCGTTTCCTTTTTCACTCGCTCACCTATGCCTTGCTGCAAATTCAGGATCCCAGCGGAACACGGGGCGGCCTTGCTTCCTCAAATGCGACGGTCCAAGCAGCAGCATTGTTCGCGCTGGATCAAATGACGGGCGGCGATCTTCTTTCATCCGAGGTCATCCCACGGCTCGGCTCTGAGGATGCGCGGTTACAAGAGGCGGCGGCATTTGTGGTAGCCCGCTACCCAGCGTGGGCTTCTGAGCTGGTGCCATGGTTCGCCGGGCGCTTGCAGGCAAATCCTACGGGCGATGAGATTTTAAAAAATACCTTGCGCAGCTATCTTGGCGAAGTGGCCATCCGTAAATGGATCGGTGAGGAGCTGGCAAATGCTCCTTCGCAAAGTTTCCTGCTCAGCGTCATGGCGGCAGCACGCATGGATGCACTGCCAGAAGAATGGACCGCGCCACTGGCTGTGCTTCTCACAAAAAACATTGCAGTCGAGCAAGTGCTCGCAGTCCTCGCCGCCGCTCCACCCGCAGCAGAAGCGGGGTTTGAAGATTCGTTCAGCCGCTTCGGCAGTGATGATGCATTACCCGTAACAGCGCGACTTGCCGCACTGGCACAACGCTCGAACAAAGCGCTCTCCACGCCTGAGTTCACTTTCGCTCTCGCTCAATTAAAAGCTGGCAAAGGTGCAGCCGCCACATTGCTGCGCGATGCCCGCCTGACGGATAGCCAGCTTCTTAATCTTGCACCACTCGTCGGGACGGCAGGCATTCTTGATCGCCTGCCGCTTCTAAAAGCATTCGGTCGAAATCAGAACGCGGATGTGGGAAAAGCGTTACTCAGCTCCATTTCGCCCTCGGCCATCCTCACCAATCTGCCCCGCGAATCGGTCACGGAGGCATTCGCATCATTTCCCCAAAAGACTCGTGATGACTTAGAGACAGCCCGTTCATCCAGCACTCCACCAGACCAACGCGCACGGCTCGATGAGTTAGAAAAATCGCTCGGCGAGGGCGATGCCCAGCGCGGGGCCCTCGTTTTCCAAAGCACCAAGGCAGCCTGCTCAGTTTGCCATCCACTCGGCTATGCTGGCGGGCATTTCGGCCCGGATCTCGGGAGAATCGGTGCGGTGCGGACTCGCAGAGATCTGATCGAGGCCATTGTCTATCCGAGTGCGAGTTTCGTCCGAAGTTATGAAACCGTGCAGATCACGCGCAATGACGGCACCCAGGCGTTTGGCATCATCACCAAGCAAAGCCCGGAAAGTCTTACCATCACATCCGCCGCCGGATCGCCTCCCGTTTCCATCCTCCGCAGTGATGTGAAGCAGGTCACCTCCATCCCGCTTTCACTGATGCCGCTCGGGCTCGACTACATCCTCAGCCCTGCGGAACTCGCAGACGTGATCGCTTACTTGCTATCGAGTAAATAATTGGCAACTTTAACCACACCACTCATGAAACCCACTATTGCGCTGGCCCTTGCCATGCTCACGCCCTCCCTATCTGCCGCACTGCTGTGGGTGGAAGGAGAATCCTCCATCTCTGCAACCATGAAGCCGCACTCATGGTATGATAGCGTCAAGTCCGAGATCCTTTCTGAAAGTGCATGGCTATCCCATTTCCAAGGGGAAAAAACCGGCGAGGCATCCTACTCCCTAGAGGTCACGGAAAAAGGCAGTTACCGCTTCTGGGTGCGCGCGAATCCGCTGGGGAATCTCAGTTATAGACTCGGCGATGCCGGGGAGTTTAAAAAAATCGATCTAACCCTCAACAAGCGCGGTGAGCAAAACATCGCTTCAGATGGCAAGCCAGACCTGCGCTTCATCGCATGGTTCGATGCAGGGAAACTGGAGCTAGAACAAGGCACTCAGAAGATCACTTTTCAAATCGCATCCGAGGCAAATG
>JAYULG010000406.1:0-2125 GCA_043763755.1 Akkermansiaceae bacterium
CTTTTTCTAAACGGCGGCGGCCAAGGCTAAATACCAAGCCTGATCCGAGGACCGCCAGCAGGGCAGGCGAGCATTCTGGTATCAATATTCCCGATGCGCTGATGATGGGTGTGAAGCCTCCAAGCACGGCCCAAGTGGAAGATGAATTTATTTGGCCATTCACTCCACCGAGGTCTTGGTTAAAGCTGTTCGGCTGGCTTGAAGTTGCGACGATGTAGCGAATCCCTGTATTTTGGTTTATTGGAATAGATTTGGCGTTTAAAAAAGCAACGACATCAGCAAATGGAATGAGGAAACTGACGTAGTAATCGGCGTTTCCATCGCCGCCAACGTCGTTGGTCGTGCCTCCATCACTGGCAAAATTAACGGCTCGATAGTTGTAGGTAGAGCCGCTGGGAGTGTAGCTATAGGTAGGTGATGATGCCACTGAGGTGGTGCTTGGTGAGGTGTTCAGACCTACTCCCGGAGAGTAGATCCCTAGCTGATTTGCACTTCCTTGGAGGTTGAGGCCGAGTAGAGCGTCAATGGAACCATTGGTATCTGCATCCACCCCGACCCAGAGATTACGACCGAAAGAAATATTACTCCTATTTCCGCCATGATCGTTGAGACGGATGCGGAAACCAAGGAATCCATCCGTTAGAGAAGGGGTTCCTGAGTTGTCGAATGCGGTAAAAAAACCAGGATTAGTAATGGTTCCAACAATGTCACTTGCGGGATCTCCAGTTTGTTGATCACTGAGAAAATCGTAATTTGCGCCCAATGATATCCAACCTGAAACGGTTGGGCCACCTAGACTGATTGCAGCATTGGTAAGTGAAAGGCTTGCAAAGAAAAATGAGAATGAGATCAAAGCTTTTTTCATGAGTCATCGAAGTATCAGAGCATATTTGACACTTCCTTATAATTCGGAATTCCTTACGATCAAGAATTTATTGCTACGGCAACGCGTTAGTGATTTTTGAAGGTCTGCTAGTTGTATATCATTGGAAAGCGCTCGTGACTCAATCCGAGGTTTCTGGGCGGGAGATGAGGGTGGTGAATTGCTGGGTGAGGGTTTTGAGGAGCTCTGGATCGAGGATTTTTTTACCAGCGTCGGTGGTGATGTAGAGAGTGTCCATGGCAACGCCTTTTTCGGTGCAAATCCTGGCGTGGGCGGTGTTGAGGCCGTGCTGGTTAATGGTGCTGAAGAGATCGTGGAGCAGGCCAATGCGATCAAGTCCTTGAATTTCTACGGCGGTGCAAGTGGGGTGCAGATCATTGCTGACGAAGGCGCGGATGGGCACGGTGATGCCGTGATCTGAGCGGGGCTTGAGGTAGTTCACCTTGCGCTTAAGGAATTTCTCGGGATCGTGATATTCCGCGACGAGAATGGCTTCGAAGGTCTCGAGAAAACGCTTGCGGGTGGAGCTGGTGGAAACGGTCTCGAAGTTTGTCGTACACACGCGGAAGATGTTGACCACGATGCCATCGCTGCGGGTGAAGAGGTCTGCGGAGAGGATATTGATTTGCTCAGAGGCGAGGGCGCAGCAGATTTTCTCTAACAGGAGTGGCCTATCGCGGGCGGCGAGGACGAGCTCGGTGTAGCCTTGGTCTGGGTAATCGATCCATTTGATACAGGTGGCAAATTGATCGGAAGTTTCCTCTTCCCGCTGGAGAAAGTGACGGACGGTGCGCACTTGAGTGACGATGTGATCGGCCTGGCGAAAGTGAAAAGCGGCTGCCGGCATGCGCTCGAAGTGATTCTCGACATCAAGGTGATAGTCCTCACGCATGGCGGCGATGACTTCATCGCGCAGAGCGATGCGGTCTGCATCCAGCTTGCGCGAGTATTTCTCTTTGCCGCCTTCTAGGAAATTTTTCGTCGCTTTGTGGAGCTGGAGCATGAGGCTTTCTTTCCAGCCAGTCCAACCATCGGGCGAAGTACCATTCGAGTCGGCAAAGGTGAAAAGGAAGAGTGCGTCCAAATTAGATTGGTTTTTGACGATGGCTGCGAATTCGCCGATGACTTCGGGGTCGTCCAAATTCCGGCTGGTGGCGGTGCGCCAGAACGTGAGGTGATTATCGACGAGAAACATGATTAGCGAGCGCCGTGCTCCTTGGATTTGAAGGCGGTTGCAAAGGC
>JAYULG010000407.1:0-2123 GCA_043763755.1 Akkermansiaceae bacterium
AGAATACCACCTCGCCCGCGTCCGTCACGAGACTGCAATCGCTAGCCCCTAACTCCACCTCATTTTCATGAAACTCCATTTACTCATACTCATCACCGCTACTGTAAACCTCTATGCTGCGACGAGCGCAGACACCATTATTCTCGACGAAGTAGGAGTGAAAAACCTCCGCATCGAGACAGTCGTCGCTGAGGAAACCACCTTTGAGGAAACGATCTTCTCGCTAGGCCGCATCGCAGAAATCCCAGAAAATCATGCGGTGCTCAGTAGCCGCATTTCTGGCCGCGTCATCGAGCTAGGAGCACACGAAGGTGATACGGTGGAAAAGGACCAAATCCTCGTCCATGTGGAAAGCCGCCAACCTGGAAACCCGCCGCCCACCATCGAGCTGCGAGCGCCTATTAGCGGTTTGTTAGTGGAGTCCCATATCCGCCTTGGCGAGCCAGTCGAGCCGGACAAGGAGTTGCTTGATATTTCCGACCTTAGAGAAGTTTACGCCATCGCCCGCGTGCCGGAAGACCAAGCCGGCAAAATGGCACCCGGAACCAAGGCACACATCCGCATCGCCGCGCTTGGTGACCAGCCGTTGGAAGGCGTGATGCTCCGTTTCGGCACTTCGGCGGATCGGGAAAGCGGCACCATTGATGCCATTTTTAAAGTCGCGAATCCTGACCTGAAAATGCGGCCAGAGATGCGCGCTGAGTTTTCAATCATCCTGCGTAAGCGAGAGAACGTCATCGGAGTTCCACGCGCGGCACTGCAAGGTGAGGCCAGCAAGCGCTTCGTTTACGTCAAGCACTTCGATCTCCCAAATGCATTCATCAAGACCCCAGTGCAAATCGGGCAGATGAACGACCGATTTGTGGAAATCATCAGCGGCCTCTTCCCCGCCGATGAAGTCGTCTCCAAGGGCGCATACTCACTTTCCTTCGCCGGGGGTGGCGGTGGCGTTTCGCTCAAAGAAGCACTGGATGCCGCCCACGGCCATGAGCATGCGGAAGACGGAAGCGAGTTAAAATCAGGCGCAAAAACCGCTCCTGAGAGTGCCGAGGAACATCAGCATCCCGAGTCAAGTCCGGTCTGGATCTACGTCAGCGGAGTTTTGCTCTTGCTGCTGTTAGCCAGTCTGTTTTCCCGGAAATTTCAACAAACATCTGAGTCATGAATTATTCTATTTTATTCCGAGAAATTCCATGGGTTTACGACCTCAACACCGATGCGAACGAAGTCTTTTACGTTACGGGTGGCCACCGTGAGGCCATGAGCCAGCGCAGTAGCAGCGATCAGGCCATCTGCATCTGGCAGTCTTTCCTGAAGACTCATGCGTCCCCAGATCTCCGCTTCCGGCTGCCCAATACTGAGAATCCGTCCCTCAAAAATGGTAATAACTTCAGAGACCCATTTCTCAAACACCGCTGCTTTATTAGCATCTCTCACCCGTGCTTGCTCGATCCCTCTGCGGATCTCACCCAATGTCAAAACACTCAAAAAATGAGCATTTGTGGAGTGCTGTTGGAACCAAGCGCGTACTGCCGGATTCGCCCTAGATCCTTTCCGAATTTCGGAAATTACATTCGTGTCGATAAGGAACATAGGACGGATTTTCAGTCATCAAAAAGACCTTGGTCTCTACGCGGTGGTCTTGCGTTGCGCGGATCATTTCGGTCAAATATCCAGTCGTCTGCATCGTCAGTTTCACCTGTTCCAGAGTTCACTAATAAGTTGGTGATTTTCGACTCATTCAAACTTTTTCCAGCTTCTGCCATCGCCTCCCTCAAGATCCGGCGGTGCTCCTCCTCCGTCGATACTCCATGCGCCGCCGCTTGGAGCTTAAGCGCCCTCACCACCGCATCAGGTAAATTTCTCACAAGCAACTGAGCCATACCCGCACAGTGCTATCATTGCTATCACTCGTCAAACCAATTTCCCATGCTTAACAAAATGATCCATTGGTCGCTCGCAAATCGCGCGATCGTCATCGGCATCTCGCTCTTACTCATGGTCATGGGCTTGCGCACTGCCACCCAGCTTCCTGTAGAGGTGCTGCCGGATTTGACGAAACCCACCGTCATCATCCTCACGGAGGCTGCAGGTCTCGCGCCAGAAGAGGTAGAAACCCGCGT
>JAYULG010000408.1:0-2104 GCA_043763755.1 Akkermansiaceae bacterium
TGCTCCCCCATAAAGCCACCGCCTAATCGCGAGAATCTCAGTCTGTTTCCTTGAATAGCTCGTCAATTCGAACCTCCAGCGCCACAGCGATTCGATAAAACGTCGAAATTGAAGGCACACTCACACTATTATCTACAAATGTGATCGCTCGCTGATCAAGACCAGCCGCTCATGCGACAGCCAGTTTTGACATTGGCGAATTCAGATGGTTTTCGACTAAACCTAAAATCGGCAGTTGGGTAGCGGCTGGGGTGCCAAAAATTGTTCATGTGACGTGGGAAGAGGTCGCTTGGGTGGGGTAGAAAAGCCGCCACAGGAGTGATTTCCCCATGGTAAGATTTAACTGCGGCGCCGTTCAACTCAACCACCCTTCGAGTCTTTGTTAGACTTACTATAGGAAGCTGACGAAAGCCGGCATATACGCATGTTGATGCGGATGTGTGAGAAATTCACGGGCGGTCGCGTTTTGTCTGAGTGCCTGATGCCCAATCACTTCTATTTGCTGATGGAAGTCTCGCCTTTACCCTAGAAGGGCGTCTCAGATCAGGTGTTGCTGTTACGTTTCACTACGTGATTCAACCGCAAACGCTCGCAGCGTACATCGACCTCAATCCGGTGCAAACTGGGATGGTGGAAGATCCGGCGGACTATCGAAGGACTAGCTACGGTGAAGCCGTGGGCGGCGGGGCAAAAGGCAATGGGAAACAAGCGCGTGAAGGCCTCGTGCGGGCTTACTTTTGCGGTCAGGGAGTGGTATTTAAAGCGGGAAAATGGCCCGATGTCTCGCGTTGGTATCGGCGTTTGATGGGACTTGCATTGGGCAGGAAACCGGAGTGTTCCGAGAGCAAGGGACATTCGCAGACCTCGGGCACGACGACCAAAAACACAACAGAGATGCTGGAAAGCAAGGAATTCTTGAACGAGGCATTTATGAGTGCAAGGGACCGCTTCGGCCCATAAAGAATACATCGAGCACGAGTGATAAGTGGCGCGGGAGGCGCTGCAGCCAGCATCCTGCGCAGCCTGAGGGCTTGACGAGAACAACAGATGTGAAGTGACGATTTATTAGCTACACTCGGGCACATCGCGAGTTGCGAAATACGACTCATGCGTTTCTCGTGGATGCTTCGCTTTCTTCCCATCCGATGCTTTGAATTTTATTGTCTGCTAGCATTTCTACTCAGTCTGCCTCGGCTCCCATTGGGCGCGTCGCTTTTTGTGCGAAGCATCGTAACCATTGCAATTCTTCAATTGCCGCAGCCCTCGAGCTGACATCACTGCAGCTTCACTACGGTATTGCGTAATAGTTGAACGTCCGGTTTTGGGTATGGTGGAAGTGTTCACCCCACATCCCCCATGAAGTCCTCCCATTGTTTTATCGATCACTTACGTTTTGCATTTTGCGCTCTCGCTGCGATTACACCCATCGTAAATGCCCAAGACCTCTCTCCACTCAGTAACTACTCGGTCATCACGAGTGGCGACTTTTCGACCAATTCCGATGTCGAGGGCCGCACCATGGTCGGCGGGAATTTGACAGGAACCAACAGTTCTAACTTCGGCATCCGGCTTCAAGGCAATGTGCCAGCATCGGATTTGACCTTACGAGTCGCAGGGAATATCAGCACGGGTAATCCGATCAACGTCAACGCTGGCAGTATCGAACTTGGTGGAACAAACACTGGCCGTATGATCAATTTCAATGGCGGTGGCTCACTGGTATCTAATCCGGGGGTAAATTACACATCCATTATCAATCAACTGACGTCGGCCAGCCAAACTCTCGCTGGCTTTCAAACAAACTCCATTCAATCGATTCCAACTGGCCAACCCGGCCCGCTTAACTTCACGGCAACACCGAACGCGAACGGAGTCGCAGTTCTGCTAATCGATGGGACCAGTCTTTTCAACAACGATAAGGTTCAACAGATCGGAATCACCACCAATGGAGCACGTGACATCCTCATCAACGTCGGAGGAAGAACCTTGGATTGGCAGTATGGTAATCTCGTTGGGTTATTCACCGACAATGCTTTTCGAGACGATATTGTTTGGAATTTTTACGAAGCTACGAATATTAACTTTGGCTCCCGCAACATGATGG
>JAYULG010000409.1:0-2100 GCA_043763755.1 Akkermansiaceae bacterium
TGCCGGACAGCGGCAGTTCCCGTGCCAGATGAACTTAGCCCCGGGGCACTCCGGAGCTGTGCAAGGTAAAGAATGTCCGCTGCGTCATCGATAGTCACGGTGGCATCTACTGGACTACCAAGTGAGTAGCCCGTGCCGCTCTGTAAAGTAAGAGAAAGATCCTCTTGGGTCTCCATGAGGTTATCTATCAGAGGGGTGACTGTAATGGCCACGGCCCGGGCACCTGCTGGAAAAATGACCTGCCCAGAGAGTGGTGCAAAGTCCACCCCTGAGGTGGCACTTCCCGAAATGGTATAAGTGGCCGTGAGCGGGCGGATACCTCCACTGCGAAAGACAACAAACTGCGCTGTCCCAGCTCCCGCTTCATATGCGCGCGGCTTCACGACTCCCAACGTCAAAGTACTCGCACTGCCCAAGACTTGCCGCGCTGCAATACTATCGTTCGTACGTGGAGTGGTAGTGGAGTTTTCTGGATTGAGCCCTAGCAGCCGCTCTTCGTAATCGCTTACGCCGTCACCATCACGATCGCCTTGCACGACAGAGTTACGAAAAAAGTGACGGTCTGTGCCTACCATCAGATCACCCAGCGTATCGCCAGAAAATGCGAGCGCACTCGCGGGTATGGACTCCCTTAAATTTTCCGCCATGCCGGGCTTGGTCCACCGGATGGCAAGATGATCGCCATAAGCACCCTCATGCTGAAATGCCTCGAAGTAGTATGACTGACCTGCTGTTAAATTAATCAATGCAGACTTTTGCGAGGGATATTTTGTCCATTCCAGCCAGTTCGTATAGTCGCTAACGGATGCTCGAAGTAGCTTGCCCGCAGGAAATTTAGTAGGTGAAATCCATAATTCGCTCGAGTCATCACTGGAAATCCAAAAGCGGTAGCCGCCCGTCACAGGAGGAATGATCCAGCCTCTCACCCAGCGACCAAAGTTCTCGATATCGGGCGAGCTTTGGGGGAACTCTAGGAGCGAGGTGCGGGCGTATTTCGTGGGTGCCGGAAAATTGGCAGCAGCGTAGGACTTTACCGTGCCAAGCCCACCGCTAGAATAAGACCATTGAGAATAATTTACTCCTCCGATCTGGAAGCTGCCTGCTACATCCAAGATTTGCTCCATTTCCGCACCATTGCCCACCATGAGCGCCCCCGTCGCTTGCCACTGGACGAGATCATTTGAAATCATCGTTTGATAATGGACTCCATCCACCGTGGGCCAACGCTTTACGATCCGATCCGATTGCGGCCTTGTGATCTCAGAAATCCTTGGAAAACTCATGCCACTCAGCGGATCAGTCCCGGATGCCGCTTCATCTCTATTTTTGAAAGAATCTCCGTCGAGATCGTCACCTGCTGCAAGTCCTATCACATGGGCAGCTTCCCATACATCGCTGAGCTGGTTATTATTCTCATCAATCTCAGCAATCACATTGTCAGTACAAAGCATGATGCAACACAGACTCAACAGATTCTGAAAATAGTAACTGGTTGCTTTCATAACGATTTGAACACCACCGGAGATAGCAATGAGATCATGAAAGTCAATCAGCAAAAATCTTGTGGAATGATAGTTTGTAATATCAATTGCTGTATTTTCCCGCCGGATAAAGATCTTTGCGCGATGAGAAAAACCTGCACTACACGAGTTTCCCAATTTTTAATTCTCTATTTGGGAGTGCACACCTCGCTTTCAGCCTTTGAACCCTCTGCGCCCCTTCCGGATGGCATCGATATGGTCATACCGGGTGATGTGATCGCCTATCATAACAAGGCATCTCCTGACTTGGCAGAAGGTGTCACAAGGACTCAAGTCCAAGGCATGGAGTTTCAGGAAAGTCAAGTGATCAAAATCCCAGTGAAGCCCGAAAATGGGTGGGATGTAGGAGCAGGGGCCAAGCTAAAATTCTCAATGAATCTCGGGGATGTGGGATTGGTGACCTTCATGGCGCGCGCCAGACCACTCCCGGGCCAAGCTGAATCTGCTGCGATGGGTGAAGGAACTGCATTTCTCCAAGAAGACATTGCACCGGACTTTACGAAACGAGCGACGAGCGCCTTCAAATGCGGCCCACAATGGAAACAAATCCTTCTCCCAT
>JAYULG010000410.1:0-7377 GCA_043763755.1 Akkermansiaceae bacterium
TTTTTGCCGGCCCAAGAAGGAATTCTATTCGATTCCATGGGAACAAACGTCCCGGACTTTGCCTTGGAAGGATCGGGAAGAGAGAATTTGTTGTTACAAAAATCCACGATTGCAGCTAGGCGCTGTTGACCGTCGACAATCCAAGAAGTCGTCTCCACTGATTCAGTAATGGGATTGATGTTCTTCTCGAGATGAATGTAAAAGATAGGAAGCTGATATCCGCGAAGGATAGAATCAATAAGACCCTGTCTCTGTGCCGAAGTCCAAGTCAGACCTCTTTGATACTCAGGATTTGGCTTTAGATAGCTTGGATATGCCTTGGTCAGGTTCTGCAGTAATCGAGGTTTCAGCTCAGATTTCATAGGGAGATGGATGATATGATTGGCTTGCAAGTTGGTGAACTTTCATGCTAATTCCGGCAAACAAGCATTGCTTGTGCAGCGTCCATAATTTCCTCCAACTTCTCGCGATCCGGCGCGGCACCTCGCGCTTGGTCTGGCTTGCCGCCGCCTTTGCCACCGGCGAGGGCAGCTAGATCGCGGAGGAGGTCGCCCGCATGGAGGCCGGCGGCGAGAGCGTCGGGGCCGCAGTGGGTGGCGAGGTGGAGTTTTTCGCCATCGTCCACGATGAGTAAGGCTGCGCCAGCAAATTGCTTTTTCTTAAGGCCGTTCTGGAGTTCTTGAAGGAGTGACGCATCAGACTCGAAACTTACGATGATCGGCTGGCCCAGCGCGATGAGTTCGGCAAGTGAGGCATCTGCGAGAGCGGCGGCTTGAGAGGATTGGATTTTTTTAATGCGCTTCTCAGCCTCGATGGCGGCTTCTTTGATTTCGTTTGATTTCGCAAAAACAGCGAGTGTTACGGGTTCTGCGCCGAGGTCTCGGAGGCGTTGGTTCGCGGCATCGAGTTTCTGGGCTGCTGCGGTGGTTTCTTCTGCTTCCACGGCAGCGAGGTGGGCGATCCAGGCGTGCGCTGCTGCCCCGGAGACGGCCTCGATGCGGCGGACTCCTGAGGCAATTGCACCTTCAGATTTGATTTTAAAAAGGCCGATCTCGCCTGTGTTGTGAACGTGGGTGCCGCCGCAAAGCTCTTGCGAGTAGCCTGTGAGGGTGCCGGGTGCGCCGCCGATCTGGACGACGCGGACGGTCTCGCCGTATTTGTCGCCGAAAAATTGCATGATGTCTGCGCGACCTTTGATGGAGGCGTGTCTCACCTCAGTCCAGCTCACGGGATCTTTGGCATTGATGGAGGCGTTTACCATTTCCTCCATGGCAGCGAGTTGCTCGGGGGTGATGGCGGCACTGTTGAAATCGAAACGGAGCCGGTGCTCGTCCACAGAAGAGCCCTGCTGCGCGGCATCTGCGGAGACGATCTCGTGGAGCGCCCAATGGAGCAAGTGAGTGGCAGTGTGGTGGGCTTCTATGGAGCGGCGGCGCTCGATATTTAACTTGAGGGTGACGGTGTCACCGGATGCGATAGGAGATGGGAGATCGGAGATAGCGGATAATGAGATGATAAGAGCACGGGCTTGACCGATTTGTTGGGTGCCGGTGATGGGGATTTTGCCGTTTAGCATACCGATATCTCCTGCTTGGCCGCCCATCTCGGCGTAGAAGACGGTCTTATCTGTGATGAGAAAAAGGGAGTCTTCTTGCGGGTGAATTTCGAGGATGATGGCTTCGCATTCGTTATGCTCGAAACCGAGGAATTTGGTAATAGCCTGAGTGGAAATGTCTAATGCGCGGACGATGTTAGATTTCTGGGCGGCACGGGAGCGTTCTTGTTGCTCGGCCATAAGGGTTTCAAATCGGGGCATTTCCACGGTGAGGCCGCGCTCGGTGCAGAGCAGTTCGGTGAGATCGACGGGGAAGCCAAAGGTGTCGTAGAGTTCGAAGGCGATGTCTCCAGAAAAAGGGGAGCACACGCGCCCTCGCGTGTGGTCGGAGACGCCCTCGTCTTCGACTGGGTTCGAAGGTTCACAGAATTCCCGACACCAAGACCAAGCGTAATCCTTCGCTTGCGTTACAAGGCCATCGCTCACTGGATTGCCAATGATGTAGTCATATTTTTCTACCAGATCAGACTCGCTGCGGATTACGCGGTCAAACGATTCCTGTTCCCAGAGATGTTTGATATTGTCGTTTTGCAGGACTCTTCTCTGTTCTTTAAGGATTTTGTGAGAACTGACAGATTTGATGGGTTGGAGAATTTCGGTGAGGGTGTAAAAAACCGGGTTGGAGTCTTGATCGTAGGATTTTATTTGTGGTTCGATAAGCAAGTGAACGTGGTCCGGCATGACGCAGGCGGCAAATAGATGGATTTGGCCGAGTTTGCGAGAGTAGAGTATGGAATCGAGAACGATGGTGCGCTCGGCCTCACTTAGGATGTCACGGTCTAGAGTGGTGAAGGTGACCATGTATTTTCCCCATGGGCGCTCGAAGTGGGGAAGATTGCGGCGCGTGTAGGTGGGTTCGGACGCTTTGAGTGAATCTGGGCCAATCTGAGGCGAGGGCGCCTCAGATGACACGCGAGGGCGCGTGTGCTCCCCGAAGAGTTTGAGACCACGATCGAGTGTCTGATTGAAGCTTGCTTCC
Organism: Akkermansiaceae bacterium; assembly: GCA_043763755.1. GTDB lineage: Bacteria > Verrucomicrobiota > Verrucomicrobiia > Verrucomicrobiales > Akkermansiaceae > Luteolibacter. The sequence continues at coordinate 2,595 of JAYULG010000410.1, forward strand.
TCCTGCTCGAGCGTTTGCCGGACGACATCCTGGCGATTTTTTAGTTCGGGGAAAACTCCGCCCATTTCGGTGACGAGCGTTTCCACTAGCGCACTGAAAAATGGCTTTTCTCCGGAGAAACCGAGTTGCCTGCCGTATTTCACCGCGCGGCGGAGGATGCGGCGGAGGACGTAGTTTCTCCCATTACTCCCGGGCATGATGCCGTCGGCAATCGAGAAGCTGAGGGTGCGCAAGTGATCCGCGATGACGCGAAAGGCGATGGCGGTTTTCATTTCCTCGGTGAAGAGGGAGCGGTCGGCGCCGGGGGCGGGATAGATGTCTGTGTAGGTTTTGCCGCTGAGTGCTTCAAGTTTGCGGAAAATGGGCTGGAAGACATCGGTGGCGTAGTTGCTGGGTTTTTTCGAGAAATCCGTAAAACCATTGGTGTTTTGGATGATGGAGCACGCACGCTCGAAGCCCATACCGGTATCGATGTGTTTGGCGGGGAGCTCGCGGAAAGTGCCATCGGCCTCAGCATTGTATTGAATGAAGACGAGGTTCCAGATCTCAATGCAGAGATCGGAGTCGTTGTTGACGAGGTTACGGCCCGTGATGGGATTTCCCTCTGGTGTGAGATCCACGTGAAGCTCGGAGCAGGGACCGCACGGGCCAGTTTCGCCCATCATCCAGAAATTCTCTTTAACGCTGCCGTGGACGATTTGCACGGCAGGATCACAACCCTTTGAAATGAACAGGGCGGCCCAGATATCGTAGGCTTCTTGGTCGAAGTTTCCGGGGTCGCCATCTTTCGGCGCATAGACGGAGGCGTAAAGGCGATGCGCAGGCAGGCCCCAGCGCTCGATGACCAGCTCCCATGCCCACTGGATGGCTTCCTTTTTAAAATAATTCCCGAACGACCAGTTCCCGAGCATTTCGAAAAACGTGTGGTGATAGGTGTCGTAGCCGACATCTTCGAGGTCGTTATGTTTACCACCGGCGCGGATGCATTTCTGGGTATCAGCGGCGCGGGGTGGTGAGTAGGGGGCTTTTTCGACGCCCAAAAAATACGGGACAAAAGGGTTCATCCCGGCATTGGTAAACAGCAAGCCGGGTGACTGGGGGAGTAGTGGTGCGGAGGGAACAATCGTGTGTTGTTTCTCGGCAAAAAAATCGAGGAAGGATTGGCGGATCTCAGCGGACGTCATTAGACTTGCGAAGATGAATGAGGGTCGGGGGCGCTGTAAAGCCTCGGGTAGTCAAGGTGCTTGGGCAGCGGAAGATGCGGGAGCTTCAGGGGCGAGGAGCACTTTGAGTTCTTCCGCCCACGCGCGGGCAGATGGATGAGTGAGATGGGCCTGAATGTGGGCCAGCATGCGGACGGCGGCACCGCTTTCATCGCCAAATTTAAAGAGGTCCTTTTCCATTTCCCAGAGGAGTTTCGGGCGCTCATCGGTGAGAAATTTTGTGGTCTCAGGGCCGGGGCCGCTGGTGGATTGATGCTTTTCATCGTCGCTGCCCTCACTCCAGAATTCTCTTTTGATGGTTTCGAACTGAATGCGCCGTAGCCATGTATCGCGGAGCGCTGGTAGGCGCTCGGAATTGCGCAGAGGTGGCAGCAAGACATCGTTGAAAATTGGCTCGATGGCGATGGGCGAGAGTGGCCATTTCTCCGGTTTCGCGTGGCTCACTTTGTATGCTCGGGCAAATGCGGTGGCGGTAACCTCTTCCGCGAGGGTTTTTTGCTCCTTCGCTAGCTCCTTGGCATCGGCAAAAACGGCGCTCGCCGTGCTTGCCGCATCGGCGATGAGCTTCGTGCGATCTGGGTTTTTCGAGTGCGCTTGGAGGGTAAGCACCAGCCAGCTCAACTGGTAGCGGAGTGCGCTGTGGAAAGCCGGGCGGGAGAGATGCTCTTCTTCGTTGCGTTTCCACTCGCGGAACTCTTGGTTGGTCTTTTGCTGCTCCTCGAAATCGACTTTTTCGACGCAGTCGAGGTAAAGCTCGAAGGCTTTTTCGCTGCTGCTCATCGCACCTCGGAAGGCATTCAAAGCCATGCGGTAGCGCTCATCCACGCGGGTGTTCGCGGCTTCACGAATTTTTTCAAGATCGTCCAAGAGTGCCTCGCGGTCGGCCTGGCTAAGTGGCGCAGCGAACACATTGCCGAGGGCAAGTGATAGGGTTAAACAAGCGAGCAGAAATTTCATAAAACGTGGGTGGAGTGGCTGGGCAGGATTTTAAACAAAGCGGGCGGCGTGGGGCTTTTCTGCGCTTGGTATTGGAAGTGTCATAGACCAAAGTGGGCGCGCCACCCATCTGATTATGAAAATTCGCACGTTCCCTCGTTTACTTGCATTGCTTGCTGTCTTTATCACCGCCTTTTTAGTGGTTTCCGGACTCCGGACATGGCGGGCAGGCGGCGATTTGGGGGACATCTTTTCATTTTTAAAAAACAAGCCCGGGGAGTTTCGCCCGGAATCATTTACTCTTCCCGATAAGGCAGCCTTGGAGTTGAGCGATGTGGATCTACTTTCCAAGCTCAATGGCGAGTATGCCCGCCTCACGGAAACGGTTGTCCCCTCTGTGGTCAGCATTGATACCGCTGGTGAGCGCACGGAGAGATTGCTCGATATCTGGGGCAGAACGCGCGTGCGGAACTACCCCACTCAAGGACAAGGATCTGGAGTGATCGTCACTCGCGAAGGCCACGTCATCACCAATCACCACGTCATCGCCGGCCAGCAGCAGATCCAAATCACGCTGCATGGTGGGAAAAATTACCGCGCGACTCTCATCGGGGAAGACACCTTGCTGGACATCGCGGTTTTAAAAATCGCCTCAGATGAAACCTTTACGCCGCTCAAAATGGGGGACTCCTCGCATGTGCAAGTCGGCCAATTGGTCTTCGCCGTGGGAAATCCTTTCGGCCTTGGGGAAACCGTCACTCAAGGAATCATCTCGGCGAAAGAGCGCTCACTTTCAGACAATCAGCGGGACCTTTTCCAGACGGACGCCGCCATCAATCCCGGGAACTCTGGCGGGCCGTTGGTGAACATTCGGGGCGAATTCATCGGCATCAACGTCGCGATTTTTTCCCCGGATAAGGAAAACCCCGGCTTCCAAGGGGTGGGTTTTTCGATTCCCTCAAACGATGTGAAAGAGGCCCTGTTTCAAATCCTCGAACGTGGTCGCCCGGTGCGCGGATTCCTCGGTGTGCAGATGCGCGATCTCGATCCCACCGTCCGCGGGGCACTGGGCTACAGCGAGAAAGAAGGCGCTGCGATACTCGGCGTTTCACCCGGCTCACCCGCCCAAGCCGCTGGCCTCCAGCCGTGGGATGTGGTGCGCGCTGTCAATAGCCGCCCGATCCTCACGGCAAATCAGTTTTTCGCCCAAGTCCAACGCTCCAAGGTGGGCGAAGTGCTGACCCTCGATGTTTGGCGAAAAGGCCAGAAACTCGAGCTAAAGGCCACCATTGCCGAGAGCGATTCTTCAGCTCCGAAGCCACTCGCCCAGCCGCAGCAGACTCAGCAAGGGCGCACCCGCGATCCGGAAGCCATTCTTCAGGCGCTGGGCATTCAAGTGCGCGATCTTTCCGTACCGGAGCGCATGCGTGGCTTCCGCGGGGTGGTAGTCACCGCACTTGGAGAAAACGCGCTGGCCGGCGACCTCATGCAAATCGGCGATCTCATCCTCGCGGTGAACAACTCGCCCATCTCGGGTGCCAGCGAGTTTTTCCTCAACCTCGCCGCCTCTGCCGCCGTGCAAGACACCACGCTGCAAGTCTTCCGCGATGGGAAAAATATCCGCGTATCACTCCCCGCACTGCCCCGCGAAGAGTGATGCGAGAAAAATGAAATTTACCGCCCTTCATTCACGTTCAAGACATCCTTCATGCATCGGTTCAGGCTTCCTCACTTTTTCTTTTGCCTTGCCGCAGTCATCGCCTCCGCCGCCATCGTCATGCTCGGGATGAAGCTGCGTGAGCGAGCTGCCAAGCTCCCCTCCGGAGCTACTGTGCCCGCTGTAGTTTCGCCTCCTGATATTGGTAATCTAACAGAAATCAGCAAGCCCGAAGATCCCGTCGCCGCACTCAAAGACCTCGGCATCGGCTTCTCCACCGCAGATCCGGCAGACCTTGTCTCACAAATCGCTTCTGCCCTAGAAGCGGGCGATATCCCCAAGGTCACCCGCCTCATCGGCAAGGATGCGATGGACTCCATCACCCTTGCCCGCCTCCAGATGCTCACCACACTACCCATCAAGCTCCGCCACCCCAATGGCATCCGCGAAGTAGGCGAACTCGAGCTCAATGCCCGCACCCGCTGGGCCCTCGAGCTGGCCGAGCAAGAACCCGGGCGCGACCGCATCCTACTGGATCTGCGCAATCAACTCGGCAAATGGTCTGTGGAAAAAATCACCCTCCCTCCCTCGCCGGATGAGCCCATCCCTAAGGCCATCATCGCAGACGCACTCGGCGTGGCGGATGCATTCCTACAAGCCGTGCTCAAGCAAGACTTCGAGTTTGCCAAAGATTTCGTCGATCCCCAAAAAGTCTCCGATGCCAAAATCGCTGGCTTGTGCATTCTTTTTGAGGAAGGCGAATACCGCCTCCGCAAGACCAAGCCCCTCCGTGCTATGTTTCAAAGGCCAGACACCCGCGGCTACCTTGCCCACGTGGAGACGGCAGACGGCTCACAAACTGCCCAATTCGCCCTCACGATGAGCCAGCCGACTACCCCGTCAAACTGGATCGTTTCGGAGATAAACCTCGATCAGCTCCTCGCAGACTACGCCCGCCGCGTGGCCG
>JAYULG010000411.1:0-2086 GCA_043763755.1 Akkermansiaceae bacterium
GTCACCGCTTGGAATCTCCTGCGGGTGTAGACGATTGGCTGAGCTTGTCGATGAGGCCGTCTAGTGGGATAAATTAGCGCCTTTACGGAGTGCCCACCACGTGATAGACATCTTGTATCATGAAAACTGCGACAGTCGCTGATCTTCGAAATAATTTCCGACTTGTGTCCTCTTGGATTGAGCATGGTGAAACTGTGCAAATCATCAAACGCGGACGTGCCTTCGCCACCATCACCGGGGCAGTTGCCGATGTATCAACACCGCCATTTCCCAAGCCCGACATCATGGCCCAGCTCAAAGAAATCTGGGGTGATCGGGTTTTTTCCATGGATCAGGTGCGGGCCATGAGGGAGGCGGAGCTTGCGGAGGATCAAGCGTGATCGCCTACCCAGACACCTCGTTCCTCTGCGCGATGTTCCGCAACCAAGCGAACTCAGCCGAAGCCGCGAAACACTTCGCTCAGATGCCCGAGCCTCTGCATGTAGCATCTCCGCTTTTGTTCGAGTTCCGGCAGGCTACCCGCTCGCAGGCCTTTCTGCACGCGAAGGACACCAAAAAGGGATTTGACCGCGCGACGGCCCAAGCTGCATTGGCAAAGTTTAACTCCAATATTGCTTCTGGGGCAATTGTCGTTATTCCTGTCGATTGGGCGGATGTAGCGAGCATTGCGGAGCGACTGTCTGCTCAATACACTTGGACGGAAGGCTATCGTGGATTCGATGTGCTTCACGTCGCCACTGCATTGCATCTAGGAGCTACTGAGTTTCTAAGCTTTGATGGTAAGCAAAAAGATTTGGCCGAGATGGAAGGACTTCATGTCCCACCATAGCTGAAATGAGTCACACTCAGCTCTCAAAATACGTGTAGCCCGAGAGGCCTTCGCGGAAGAGATCGAGGATTTCGCGGCGTTCTTTGGGTGATATGCGGCCCTCGGTCACGGCTTTCTCAGCAAAGTTGCGGAAACGGGATACGAGTTCCTTGGGATCGAATTCCACGTAGGTGAGCACGTCTGCCACGGTATCGCCCTCCACTTCATGGGTGTAAACGGGCTTGCCGTTTTCAAGATGCACACCCACCACGTTGGTATCGCCCAAGAGGTTGTGTAAATCGCCGAGCGTTTCTTGGTATGCGCCTACGAGGAATACCGCGAGGTAGTAGGGCTCGCCTTGTTTGAAATCGTGCAGTGGGAGGACTTTTGCCACGTCTTCTTTATCAATGAAGCGATCAATCTTACCATCGCAATCGCAAGTAATGTCTGCCAGCACGGCGCGGTGGCGCGGTTTTTCATCCAGCCGATGAATGGGCATCACTGGAAAGACCTGATCGATGGCCCATGAATCTGGCAGCGATTGAAAAAGTGAGAAATTTCCGTAATAAAAATCTACAAGGGTGGACGAGAGTTCGCGGAGGTCTTCTGGGATATCATCCAGCTCAGCAATGAGATTGGAAATCCTCGTAAGAATATGCCAAAACCATGCTTCCGCTAGCCCCCGTTCACGCAGCGTGGCTGCTCCATAGAAAAACTGAGCCCGCATTTGGTCCCGGTAATACTGGGCGTCATTGAAACATTCTTGAAGATTCTTTTTGTGGATCACCTTGTTCACCTCAATGATATTCATCAGGTTCTGCGGCGCATTTTCAGGAATCGGCGGTGCTTCTTCGCTGGTTTGGGCGGTGGTCACATCCAGAATATTGAACACCAGCACCGAGTAGTAAGCCACGACGGCACGCCCTGATTCTGAAATGAGATTCGGGTGCGCAACTCCAGCTTTGTCGCAAATCTGGGAAATTACTTCCACAATGTCTGTGCAGTATTCCGCCACTGAGTAGTTGCAAGACGAGTGGAAATTCGTATGCGAGCCATCGTAATCCACAGCCATTCCACCGCCGATATCGAGCACGCCCATGGGCGCGCCTTCTTTGACGAGATCACAATACATTCTCACCGCTTCGGTGGCGCCCTCACGAATGGCGGCGATGTTTGGAATCTGCGATCCCTGATGATAATGGAGCATTTTCAAACAGCCTAGATAGCCCGATGCCTTGAGCTGATCCACCACGGCGATGACTTGCGCCGCATTCAGGC
>JAYULG010000412.1:0-7314 GCA_043763755.1 Akkermansiaceae bacterium
TTCGCGTATTTCAGCGCTAGCGGGTATCAACAACTTCACGCTGCTGCAGGTGCCAAGTCTGTGGCCAGTTTGCTAAGTGAGCAAAAATCTGTTGCCCCAGGCAGCACCTTCACAGTCGCCCTGAAGCTAGAGCACCCTGCTGAATGGCACAGTTATTACAAGAACTCCGGCGGAGTGGAACTACCGCCCGCCATCGAGTGGACGCTTCCTGCGGGCACCACGGCAGGCCCGATTCAGTGGCCTGTGCCAGAAGTAAAAGACGGCTTCTTTGGGAAAAGTTTCGTTTACTCTAACAGCCCAGTTTTTCTCATCGATCTCACCGCACCCACCACCCTCAAGGCCGGGGAGACACTCACGCTTACAGCCGCTGCCACTTGGCAGATCTGCAAGGAAAGCTGCATCAGCGAGGAGGGAACTTTCACGCTCACGTTGCCCGTTGCCACCACCGCTGAAAAAGACACAGACCAAAGTAACTTATTTGCACAAGCCCGGGCCGCTCAAGCGATTTTTCCAAAGGGTCTGCAATCCTCAGCGCTCTCGGATGGCGATCAGGTGCAACTGCGCGTAATCACCTCAGCAACTCCCACCGATTTTATTCCAGACCAGTCATTTCTCCTTCCCGCCAGCGCTGGTGGCTCCATCACCCGTGAAGGCGAGGCATGGCTCATCCAGCTCAAGCGCGCCACCACAGACGCATTCGACAATCCCATCCCGCAGGAGAAATCATTTTCCGGTATCCTCATCGCGCAGCCAGCCATCAAAATTCCGGAAACCACCATCTCCGCACCACCAGCAAAATCCCTCTCCTTAGCGAGGTTTCTTCCCGTCATTGGCGGGATGTTTCTTGGAGGGCTGATCCTCAATTTGATGCCCTGCGTGTTTCCCGTCATCGGCTTGAAAATCATGGGTTTCGTCCAGCAAGCCGGCACGGATCGCCGGAAAATAGCCCTTCACGGCATCACCTTCTCACTAGGTGTGCTGGCATCTTTTGGCATACTCAGCGCGATCCTCTTCGCTGCGCGTACCGCTGGCGGCGAGACGATTGGGTGGGGCTACCAACTCCAAAATCCTTGGGTCGTGCTAGGTCTCATGCTTCTGATGTTCATCCTTGCACTCAATATGTTTGGCCTCTTTGAGCTCGGCACATCTGCCACATCTGTGGGTGGTAATCTGCAATCCAAGCAAGGAACTCTCGGCAGTTTTTTCTCAGGCGCGCTTGCCACTATCGTCGCCACTCCATGCTCAGCTCCATTTCTAGGCGCAGCCATCGGCAGTGCCATCGGGCTGCCTGGCCCCCAATTTTTCTCGGCCTTTGCAGCAATGGCTATTGGCCTCGCAGCTCCTTATTTGATTCTATCTATTTTCCCCAATCTCATCAATCGCCTCCCCCGCCCCGGCGCGTGGATGGAGAGTTTTAAACAAGCTATGTCTTTCCTGCTCTTTGCCACTGCGGGCTACCTGCTTTGGGTCTATGTCGGCCAGATTGGTTTAGATCACATGCTCGGCCCTGTTTTCGGCCTCAGTGCCATTGCAGTCGCCGCATGGATTTACGGACGTTGGCATTTACCACATCGCTCACGCAGCGCCCGCACTGCCGCCCTCGTACTGACAGCCGCCTTCGCCTTTGCCGGACTCTACTTGGTAAAACCGCCCACAAAATCCGCTCTCGTCTGGGAACCATGGACTGCTGCAAAGGCCGCCGCCCTTACCGAAGCTGGAACTCCCATCTTCATCGATTTCACAGCGCAATGGTGCGCCACATGCCAAGTGAATAAAAAAATTGCCTACACCGAGGAGGTCATCGCGATCATGAAGGCAAAAGGCGTAGTCGCGCTCAAAGCAGACAAAACCAGCGCCAATCCCGAGATAGATGAAACACTCCGTGAACTCGGACGCTCTGCCATACCTGTGAATGTTCTTATAGTTCCGGGTAAAGCACCTATCATCACTCCTGAATTACTCACACCGAGTTATCTTATAGCTCTATTCAACAAGGAGCTGCCGTAGGTAACAATTTTCTCGGAAGAAATGCGCTAACCATCGCATCCTACGCGAACAAACCTTTGATCACTTTCGTGCCGGGTTTGGTGATGTTAGTGAGGCGCTGGGGAACCCCTTGGAATGGGAAGTTCAGCTTTTCGTGGTCAAAGCCCATTAAGCTGAGCATGGTGGCGTGCAGATCGTGAAGAGAAACTTTATCGACCATTGCCTCATAGCCGATGGGATCAGTCTCGCCATACGTGAGGCCGGATTTTACGCCGCCGCCTGCCATCCAAATCGTGAAACCGCCCGGATTGTGATCCCTCCCAATGAAAGAACTTTCCACGCCGCCGCGGTTTTCTTGCATGGGCGTGCGACCAAATTCACCACCCCAGATCACGAGCGTATCTTCTAACATGCCCCTTTGCTTCAAATCCTGCAAAAGCGCAGTCATCGGTTGGTCGATGCGCTTGCAAAGGCCAGCTAGACCTTCTTTGAGAGAGGTGCTCGCATCGGTGCCATGGGAATCCCAGCCCCAGTCGAATAGCTGTATGTAGCGCACGCCTCGTTCGGCAAGGCGGCGCGCGAGCAGACAATTGTTTGCAAACGATTCCTTGCCCGGCTCAGTGGCATACATGGCATGGGTGGCGGCACTTTCGCGGCTGAGGTCAAAGGCATCTGTCGCGTGCATTTGCATGCGGTAGGCCATCTCATATTGGGCGATCCGAGTGATGGTTTCGGGGTCGCCAGTTTCCGTTGCAATCTTTTGGTTGAGACGATCTAACACATCTAAAGATTTCCTTCTAACATCTCTTGAAACACCGGGCGGATTTTCTAGATAGAGGACTGGCTCGCCCTCAGAGCGGCACTGCACGCCCTGATAGACTGAGGGCAAATAGCCAGATCCCCAAACAGACTTGCCAGCATCCGGATTTTTTCCGCCAGATGTGAGAACAATAAAACCAGGAAGATTTTGATTGATCGATCCTAAGCCATAAGTCGCCCAAGCACCGATTGATGGGGCACCTGGATTTTGGCTGCCGGTGTGGACGAGTAGCTGCGCGGGCCCGTGATTGAACTGATCCGTGTGCATGGATTTCACAAAGCATACGTCATCTACGACGGTGGAGAAATGCGGCAATAGATCGGAGACCCATGCTCCGCTCTGCCCATATTGTTTAAAGTCATAGAGTGGCCCTAACATTCTCGGAGTTCCCTGAATGAAGGCAAATTGTTTACCTTCAAGGTATTCCTGCGGGCATGGCAGTCCATTGAGTTTCTTTAACTCTGGCTTGTAGTCGAATAGCTCATGTTGGGAAGGAGCACCTGCCATGTGAAGATAGATCACGCGCTTCGCCTTACCGGGTAGCAATGACAGACTCGGCGCGAGCGGGTTTGCAGGGTCTTTTAAAAGTGGAACACCAGCACCCCATGCTTTTTCACCAAGGGTAGAAAGCCACATCGCACCGAGGCCAGTGGTGCATTTTGAGAGGAAATGCCGCCGCGTGGTATGTTGAATACTGGCATGCCTCAATTCGGCTTGGAGATAGTCTTTCATGATGGGAGTTATACTATTTTGAAAGAGCTGCATCCATGTTCATCAATGTATTAGCGATGATCACGAGAGGAGCGTCATCGCCGATCTTTTTCGCCTCATCCGGCGAAGCATCATAGGTGGTTTTGAGTTGTTGATGGAGTTTTATCAACTCATCAAGCATCGCAGCATCGAACGCTTTTTGGGTGCTAGCAAGGGCACCAAACGCGATTTGCTCACGGAGGTCTTGGCTCTGCGCTTTCATGCGAGTGGCAAGCGCAGCGGCGGCTTCGAGGTGGGCAGGATCATTCATGGTGATTAATGCTTGAAGTGGAGTGTTACTTACAATCCGCCGCGCAGAACAAACGTCTCGACTGGGCGCATCAAAGGTGAGAAATCCCGGGAATCCACTGGTTCGTTTTGTATAAGTATAAAGGCCTCTCCTGAAGCGGTCTTCTCCGGTGGATTCATTCCAGCTCGCACCGCTGTAAACTGAACCCCACACACCTTTTGGCTGCGGTGGAAATACGGGCGGGCCAAACAATTTGGGACTGAGTAGCCCAGACACCGCGAGTGCTTGATCGCGGATCATTTCTCCGCCCAAGCGATTCCGCGGGCCTCTTGCGAGCAAGCGATTGTTCGGATCTTTTTCTAGTAACTCTTTGGAGACGCGATGGGTTTGCCGATAGGTGGAAGAAAGCACCATTTCACGCAATGCCTTTTTGACCGACCAAGCATTTTCGTTCTCAAAGCGCAAAGCAAGATGATCCAGCAATGCGAGATCTGTAGGCAACGTTCCTGATGTTCCAAAATCTTCCATCGTCTCGACGATTCCATGGCCAAACAACTGCCCCCACAGACGATTTATCATCACCCGCGCAGTGAGTGGATTTTCGTCACTGGCGATCCAGCGCGCCATATCCAGCCGTGTGGCTGGCTTATCTTGCGGAAAAGATCCTTGTAAAAGCTCGGGCACGCCCGCAGTCACGAGTTGATCCTTCGTGATGCGATTGCCTCGAATAAAGGCCCGCGTCTCACGGCTGCCTACGGTAGCTCGCTCACGCATGATCGGCACTTCCATCGCTTGTATTCCATCGATTTGCTCCCGCCGCGCATCGAATGCGGCCCAGTTTTCCTTACGGCCGGGATCACGAATCATCGCCTGCCATGCATCGCTGGTGGAGACCTCAATTTTAAATCGCCTCAAGTGGGTGCCTTGGCTTTCACCCGCTCTTGCATCCTGTCTCATTGAAATTTCAATCCGCTCGCCATCTGCTAAGTCGAGCCGCTCATCCGGCACAAAAACAAACCAACGTGGCCCAAAAAGTTTCGGGAACTCGCCTACGCCACCCACCGCCCCCACGTCTGGGCCGCCATTCCAACTAGCGGGCGACTGATACTTCTTAAACTTCTCTCCAGCCCCATCGCCCGCTAACACGCTGAGCGGATCAAACGGCCCCACGAGATGGTCAGCAATAACATCGGCCATTGAGACTTGGCCACGCTCTCCCGTGGCTGAGATTTTTTCCACAATGAGCTGGGTGACCAATGCACCCATTTCAGGCCATGTTTTAGGATCCGGATTCTTCGGCAAAATGCTCAGGCGGAGGGCATTGATAGCCGGAGCCTTGCCAGAGACGCGATGCGTGCTGCCGAATGGTAAAGTTCCTTCGCTGATGATGAAGCCGCCATCCGCGACGTGCATGGTGCCATGCTCAGGTTTCAGCTCCATTTCATCTAGCAGCTTCCACTCGCTCTGCGCCAAATCTTTCGCCGAGGCATTCAGCGCATCCCTGAGGTTTTTATTTTCCTGCACAAGTTGCACGAGCTGGTCTCGTTTTCCCGGGTCATTTGCCAGACGCATTTTAGGAAAATCATCGTTTAGATCGGTATCTTCCGTCTGATTGAAAAAGGCCATAAACTCGTAGAATTCTTCATGCTTGATCGGATCATACGGGTGCGAGTGACATTGCACACAACCGAAGGTCGTCGCCTGCCATGTCGTCCAGACTGTGCTAATTCGGTCAATCACCGCCGCCACTCGGAATTCCTCATCATCCGTGCCACCTTCGGAATTTGTCTGCGTGTTACGATGGAAAGCCGTCGCCAGCAGTTGATCCGCAGTGGGCTGCGGCAATAGATCGCCCGCGAGCTGCTCAATGGTGAATTGATCATAGGGCATATCTTGATTGAAGGCGCGCACCACCCAATCTCGGTAAGGCCAAATGTCTCGATGCGGATCTTTTTCAAAGCCATAAGTATCAGCAAAGCGCGCCAAATCTAACCACACCGTAGCCCACCGCTCACCATAGGCGGGCGATGCTAGCAACTCATCCACCACCTGCGCATGAGCTTGTGCGGGATTTGTTTTAATTTCCTCAGAAAATTGATCTAACAACTCAACCGATGGTGGAAGCCCGATGAGATCGAAACTCACGCGCCGCAGCCATTCGCTCGGCTCTGCTTCGGCGGAAGGAGCAAGCCCCGCAGCCTCGATCCCATGCAACACAAAGCGGTCGAGCGGCTGAGTGGGCCACTTTTCATTTTTCAAATCTGAAATGATAATCTCTCTGGGATTTACAAATGACCAATGTTCTTCCCAATTAGCACCTTGGGAGATCCATTGTTCTAATAACGCTATCTCACTCGCTGCGAGCGCTGGCCCATGTTTCGGCTGCGGCATAACATAATCTGGATCCTTACTTTTCACCCGTTTGATCAGCTCCGAGGTCTCAGGCTTCCCCGGCACCACGGCAATGTTCCCAGACTCACCCTCCTGCAAAATGCGTTCGTGAAACACCAAGGAGATCCCGCCTGCCTCTTTCACACCGCCATGGCATGCTGTGCAGTGCTTGGTGAAAATGGGCCGGATGTCGCGGTTGAATGTCACATCCTTTGCGCACACGGGAAAGAGTCCGAGCAGAGTGCATTGGACGGTGGATAACGCGACATTTTTAAGAGACACCATTGAATAGTGGGAGCTTACGCAAGATTTCCCTCAAAGCTTGCAAAAGAGATGAGCTACGGCGCTTTGAGGACCTGAGATTCCCTGCTTTACCTGCGCTCCATTCCCGCAGGCATCCAATCTTTGGAGAATGGTTTCACCTCGCCCGTTGTTCCAGCCGCTTTAGGCACAGGGGCAATTGGAGTAATCCCCCGCGCATGAGTGGCAATTTTTTGCAGCACCGCCTCAGCACCTGGAAATCCCACAAAGCGGTCCACCTCGATGCCATTTTTGTAAATCCGCACGTCAGGTATTCCCTTGACTCCATGCTTTGCCGCAAGGTTGCCTGCCAAATCCGTATTCACTTTCCCAATGGAAACGATGCCCGAATGGACTTTTGTTGCCTCTTCGAGCACAGGTGCCAACAATTTACAGGGTCCGCACCAGTCAGCATAAAAGTCCACAATCACCAGTCCCTCCTTGCGGGCGATGAATGCATCGTAATTGCTCTCTTGGAGTTGTGATATTTGCCCCGGATCGAAGGTCGCTACCACTGCTTCACTCGTTGCCGTTGGTGTTTTGGCCGCTTTTAAATCACCCAGCTTTTGGGTCACTGTTTTGATTTCATTGCAGCCCACCAGCACCCCGGCGAGCACAACGAAACTTGAATAAATTAACACCCTTTTCACCGAGGGACTTTGTTACAGACGTTCTTGTATTGCAAATCAATAATTAGATGGTCGCCGATACCTCGGCCAGGCGAACAGCGAGTCTGCCTTAGCAAGCCTTGCGAGAAACTGGATGCGGGGTTATTACATCAGGCACATGCCATTCCGACTTGAAAGTGACTACCAGC
>JAYULG010000413.1:0-7306 GCA_043763755.1 Akkermansiaceae bacterium
CTGACTGCCTCACCTTGGCCCTGCGGCCACACAGTGACGAACGAGCGAGGTGGGCCGTCTTCGGGCACATAAACACTTGCGCCGATGTGGAGAAATCCACCGTCTAGTGTTTCATCGGCGGCTGTTTCGATGCTTTCCTGGGCCACTGGAGCTGCCGCAATAATTTCTGCTTCTGGCAAGGCAGGTGTCGGCAGAGCAATGGGATTGATGCGTTGCACGGTGATCTTGCGCCCGCCTTGGTAGTGGGTTTCCGATTCGAGAATGTCTCCGGCAAGCACGATGAAAGGCGGCTTCTGCGGCTCGGGAGAAGGCGGAGTGCCGTCTGCGATATCGCCGATGATGTGGGCTGGAGTGGATGAAGCTTTTGAACCTTCATCCGCCAGAAGCGGGTGCGCTGATGCCGAAAAAATGAGCAAAGCTGCCGAGATTGTTTTCATGATTGAGATTTGATTCGATTCCTTCGAGGTGGACGGGGAGTTAGAAGAATCGCACAGAGACGACTGCAACGGCCTTTGGCCTTCCCCGGAGAGTAGGCTTGGACATGCGCCGCTGCCTCCCCGGCCTTTCGGTCGGTTTGGCAGCATCGTTGCAGTCGATGCTGACTGCTCTGTGAGAGAACTTCTAAATTCCCATTCACTTTCGCGAACGCCTACGGTTTGTCGTAAATTCAAGCCTCTTGCAAGGTTGAAAACCAAATGTATTTGAGTATTACTTTGATGAGGTTTTTCCCTGAGTTTAGAAAAGTTTTTTCTCGTCGTTGCGCCCGGCTTTCCCCCACCCTTCCGCCGCAATGCTCAAGGCTGGAATCGTAGGACTACCTAACGTCGGGAAATCGACACTCTTTAATGCTCTCACTCGCACTCGTAAGGCGGAGGCAGCCAATTATCCATTTTGCACGATTGACCCAAACGTGGGTATCGTCAGCGTCCCAGATTCTCGTTTAGGCGTGCTTTCTAAGCTTTCGGGCTCTCAGAAACTGGTGCCTACTGCCATTGAGTTCGTCGATATCGCAGGGCTTGTGAAAGGCGCCTCTGAGGGTGCTGGCCTAGGCAATCAATTCCTCGCAAACATTCGTGAGACTGATGCTATCGTGCAAGTGGTGCGTTGTTTCGAAAACGAGGATATCATCCATGAGCTCGGCACCGTGGATCCCATCCGCGATATTGATATTATTAACTCTGAGTTGATACTCGCTGATATGGCATCGCTGGAGAAACGCCGCTATTCACGCGAGAAAAAGGCCAAGGGTGGCGACAAAGAGGCAAAAAAAGAGGTGGAGCTGATCGATATTATCATGCCACATCTTGACCAGGGAAATCCTGCGCTGACGGTTGATTTCAGCGATGACGATCAGGCCATCGTCAAAGAATTTTTCCTGCTCTCTTCCAAAAAAACAATTTATGCCTGCAATGTAGCAGAAGACGAGCTAGCCGGGGCAATTGCTGATCCAGACTCGCATGCGCAAGTCGCCCGAGTGCGTAACTATGCAGCCGCACACACTGGCTCGGAGGCCGTGGTGATTTCCGCCCGCATCGAGGAGGAACTCAGTGACATGCCCGTTGAGGAGGCAAATGAATTCCTCGCAGACATGGGTGTGACGGATTCTGGTGTCTCTGGGCTTATTCGCGGGGTTTATCATTTGTTAGGTCTTCGCACTTACCTCACCACGGGAGTGCAAGAAACCCGCGCTTGGACCATCATCGCGGGTGACAAGGCGCCGGCAGCCGCAGGGGTGATCCACACTGATTTCGAGCGTGGCTTCATTGCTGCGGAAATTGTCCATTATAATGATCTAGTGGCAGCAGGCTCCATGTCTGCGGCAAAAGTGGCGGGAAAAGTCCGCATTGAGGGGAAACAATACGTAGTGAAGGATGGCGACGTGGTGGAATTCCGCTTCAATGTTTGATTCCGTGAGCGATTGCAAAGGCCGCCGCGCCAGCCGCATCGTGGAGCGGCCAACTGCTATGGATTTTTTCTAAAGTGGAATCGCGTTCTTTACCCAGAGGCAGTGTCTGTGCCCACTGGGCCGCCGTTTCTGGTTCGTAGGGTGCCACTGTCACTGCGTAAGATCGCACAGCCGCCGAGCGAGTCAGGCCATCTGGCTGCTGCGCCAACCAATTGCCAGCGGCGAGGTAATCTTGTTGCGTCCATTGCCCCATCAGATCACCGATTACTCCCGCGATCTTGCGTGGGGAAACATTTTCTGCCAGCCATTCCATCCACCGCGCGGGATCTTCCTTCACATTTTCATAAAGCAGGCCGGCGGCAAATTGTTCCTTTTCTTCTCTCGTCAATGCCGCTGCTTCCATCCACGTCTGAATCGCCTGAAATGATTCATCGGAATGGGAACGCGCCAGCCCGATCATCACTTCCCGCTGGAGTATGCTCTGCCGGGCTAGATCGTCCTCAAGCTGCGCCACGCTGCGCATTGCTTCGAGGATTTCCGTGCGCTCATCCGCCGTCTGCCCTGCTTGGGAAAACGCCTTGAGCAATGAGGATCTTGCCGCAGTTTTACTTTCACGTATCAACTGAAGTGCTTGATATGGATCCCACTGTGCCATTTCTGTTAGGTATAACTGTTGATCGTGGCAAGCCATGTATCCGAACTCCTCACTTGTTAGCTTTGTATAGTCCCGTCTCGGCAGCTTCCTCGCCTTTGTTTGTGGGCTAGGAATGGGCGACAGAGCGAATTCTATGCGCTCTTTGAGAGTTATATTTTGCCCGCGCAGCACATTGGATTTTTCTTTGAGGTGAATCCCCATCAAAGCTCCCAGCGTAAGGATCAACAGTGTGAAAAAAGTGGAAATTTTCATAGCGCCGAATAAATCATTTCCACTGATTTAGAATCTCCTCCCGCATCTTTGCACCACGAATCTGAGCCGCGAGATGGCGTGCCTCATCCAGATTTGAGCGGGCAGAATAGCCTCCGAGAAACGAGACTAACAGATCATCATTGGCACCCACACGGTGGTAGGCTAGCACCAACTCAGCCGCTTTTGAGAAACTGAATGTTCCACTGACTTGCGCCGCCTCTGCAAGCGCTTTGCCCGCGATTTGATCGACCATCCCAGGGGCTTCCCGCGCTAGCCAACCGCGCAAGTGATCTACCTCATTTTTCGTCAATCTACCGTCCATTCCTTTTCGCTCCAGCCATGAATTGGCCGCCATCTTGGCCACTGCTTGGCGCTCTGGCGGGCTGGCTGCAATGCCATTGAGAAATTCGCTCAATTTCGGAAATCCATCCCCTGCAAGATCCTCGCCCATGTGACCGAAAGCCCCAGCTTGCTCGCTCGCTGGTAGGTATTCCCGCACAAACAAGGTGAGTGCCGTGCGGCCCGCTAGTGACTGCACATCAAAGGAGACTTTTTGGAAAACATCTAGCCTCTGAGATTCCGGTATTGTGGTGAAGCGGGTGCGAGCAGCGCCCAGATCTGTATCGACTAAAATTTCTAACAGCACCGCCTCATAACGGAGCTGCAGCTCATTGCGCGGCTCCAGCGTCTTACTTTCAAGTCGGCCCTCTGACAAAAGCTTTTCTAGCCACGCTTCTGCCGCTTGTGGCTGGAGCCTTGCCCATCGCCCGAATGCTTGGACAAACAATGACGCGAGTGGATCTGCGCTATCCCCCACCCGCTCTGCATAGTGCTCTAGGGCTTTCTCGGGATCGATCAAAAGCAAGCGCCCCAGCACCAAAGACTCTAACTGCATCCGCAAATTCGGCTCGAAATTGCGCTGCGTTACTTCATCGAGCAATGCAGCCATTTCATCATGGTGGAGATTTGCGAGTCTCTGTCGAAATCCCACAAGCGCCGCGCGTTGTGCGCCCTCGTCTTTTTTACGAAACAATTGCCATGAAATCTCTGAAATTTTCCCATCAACTCCGTCACGCAGCAGTGCCACACGCGGGCTGGATAGAACCTTGGAAAGGCGTTGCTTAAGCTCATGTTGCTCCCGCTTTAGAAATGATAATTCTTGAAAATGCCAAAGGCCCCACCCGCCTGTGAGGACAAGCGCCGCGAGCGGCACGCCAATGGAATAGACATTCAAGGCACGAGACTTCGCCCGATATGAATCAAGCGTCAAGAGGGGAGAAGCTTTCCAAAAAACCGGGACTTCCCTTCCTCCATCCTTTTTGCGACAGCTCTTTGAAATGCAGCTCATCTACAAACTCGCGTGTTCACTCCTCTTCAGCGCATTTCTCAGCTCTTGTGGGTTTGCTCCCACGCCTCCAGCCTCATCCTCCCGCGATGCACTCGGCCATCGTCCGGGGCCGCAAGGATTTCGGACCATCATCATTGATGCCGGGCACGGGGGTAAAGATAGTGGCGCGGTAAGCACGCACACCGGGCAGAAGGAAAAAGATCTCACACTTGATATGGCAAAGCGCTTGCAGGCAATTCTGGAGCGGGACTTCAAAGTAATCATGATGCGCTCTGACGATACCTTCGTAGATCTTGATGAGCGCGTAGAACGGGCAAACCGATATGGAGGCATCTTGGTGAGCATGCATTTCAACAGCGGCCCCTCGATCATCCGTGGTCCGGAGACATATTATTGGCGCGTCGATAGCCATGGGCTTGCCACTCGTTGCCAGCAAGCGATGGCAAATATTTCTCCTTCAGAGTTTGGAAATCGGAATTTAGTCCGCCGCCGTATCCGCCTTACGCGCAACCCGGAAATCCCTTGTGTATTGTTAGAAGGCGGCTACCTGAGCAATTCCGCAGAAGCCCGTCTCATTGCAGATGCTGGCTACCGCGCGAGACTCGCCACAGTCATTGCCAACGCCATCCGCACCCAAGCTGCGGTGGGTGATGCTGGCACTGGCCCGCTTCCGCCGCCACTCAGCGCCCCCCGCAGCCGCCCGACGGATGGGCCGGAGTAAGGGGGGTGGGTATTTAGGTATTGGTTGGAGCTTGTGACCTCATTTATTCTGATGCAAAATCGCCCATGGTTGCTGAAAAATCCACCGCCCCCCGTGCGCGGTGGACGCATGTCGATGGCGTGGCGAAGCTCGAGCTTTCTGGCGATTGGCTACAAGGCGGCATGGCCCCGGACGTTCAGGGCGAGGCAGCGCAAACTCCGCCCAGTGAGTATGTCACGACTGCTTTAGGAAAATTTGACTCCACCTTGCCTGCCTTTCTCCTTGCCCAATTGCGGGACCTCAATCTTGAGAAAGCGACAAGCATGCCATCCCTCAGCGGGCTGCCGCCTAACCTCGTCGGGCTGATGGAACTCGCTCTTGCGGTGCCCGAGGAAAGTGATGCCAGCAGCAAGCCGAGTGCGCCGTCCGAGTTAAAGAAACTGGGTAAATTTTCGCTGCGGCTCGTGAAAAGCATGCGCTCCATCGCCGAATTTACCGGGCAAGCGATGCTCTCGTTTGGCCGATTTTTCCGAGGCAAGGCACGTTTTCGTTCACGAGAATTCTGGCACATCCTGCAAGAATGCGGTGTCAATGCCTTGCCCATCGTCTCACTGATCAGCTTCCTCATCGGCTTGATCCTCGCCTTTGTCGGAAATGTGCAGCTCGCCAGTTTTGGTGCCAGCCTCTACGTCGCCGATCTCGTCGGCATAGCGATGGTGCGGGAAATGGGAGTGGTGATGACTGCCATCATCATGAGCGGGAGGACAGGAGCTGCATTTGCCGCACAACTCGGCAGCATGAATGCCAATGAGGAAATCGATGCGCTGCGGACCTTCGGTTTCGATCCCTTCGATTTTCTCGTTCTGCCCCGGATGCTCGCCCTGATTCTGATGATGCCACTGCTCACGATGTATGCGAATCTCGTCGGCATCCTCGGTGGCATGATCGTGGGCGCCGCAGTCGATATCCCACCCGTGCTTTATTGGAATGAAACGCTGCAAGCCGTGGATCTCACGAATTGTTTTCTCGGTGTGTTTAAGAGCGTTTTCTTCGGCGTGATCATTGCTATGTGCGGTTGCCTCCATGGCATGCACGCAGGAAATTCCTCCGCTGCGGTGGGCGAGGCCACCACCCGCGCAGTCGTAGCCTCCATCACGGGCATCATCATTCTGGATTCTGCATTTGCCGCTATTTTCACCATCCTCGATATTTGAAAAATGGCTACGCCTCCATCACCTACTACCGCTGCACCGATGATCCGTGTCCGCGATCTGACGATGGCTTATGGCTCATTCACCGTGATGCATGACTTAAACTTCGAGATCGCGGAGAAGGACATTTTCGTCATCATGGGCGGCAGTGGTTGTGGTAAAAGCACCCTGCTTCGCCATTTGGTAGGCCTGCGCGAGCCAGCGAAGGGCGAAGTTTTCTACCATGGGGAAAATTTCACCACCACCCCTCTCGATCAGCGTGGTGAGTTCATCCGGCGCTTCGGTGTGATGTATCAGTCAGGCGCGCTTTGGTCCTCTCTCACACTTGCGGAAAATATCGCAATGCCGTTGGAAGAAAACACGCAGCTCAGCGCCAAGGCCATCCAAGAACTGGTCTCATACAAGCTCGCGCTCGTCGGCCTCTCTGGCTATGACGACTACTACCCAGCCCAGATCAGCGGCGGGATGAATAAGCGGGCTGGCATCGCCCGCGCCATGGCGCTGGACCCAGAAATTCTTTTCCTTGATGAACCCGGCGCAGGACTAGATCCGTTGAGCTCACGTCGGCTCGATGACTTAATTCTCCGCTTGCGAGACAGCCTTGGTTCCACCGTAGTCATCGTCACCCATGAGCTTGCGAGTATATTTGCCATCGCTAATAACTCGATCTTTCTCGATACCGCAACACGCACCCAAGGAGCTATTGGGAATCCTACCCATTTACGCGATCACTCTGAAAATCCTACCGTGCGAAATTTCCTCAGACGCGGCGAAGCCGAAACCCCCGCCACCTCACCACAAGCATGAGCCAAAAAGTAAATCCCACCCTCATCGGTTTTTTCACCCTCGTCGGCCTCATCATCGGTGGCTTGGCCATCGTCCTCTTCGGAGCGGGGAAATTCTTTAAAACCACCCACAACGTCGTTCTCTACTTTGATAAGAGCGTCTATGGCCTCCAAGTCGGGTCAGATGCACGCTTTGGCGGTGTCCGCATCGGCAAGGTAAAATCCATCAGCGTGTTGGTGGACCGCAAAGAAAACCGCAAAATCATACCGGTGGTGGTAGAGCTAGAGGAAAGTGAACTCAGCCTCATCAGCACGGAGGAAGGTGGGGGCATTGACCTATCATCTAACGCCGGAGTCAAACGGGCCGTCGCCCAAGGCCTGCGTGGTGGTATGAAACAACAAAGCCTCGTCACTGGCCAACTCTACATCGAGTTTGATATCGTCCAAAA
>JAYULG010000414.1:0-2070 GCA_043763755.1 Akkermansiaceae bacterium
CCTGCAAAATTTCCACGTTCTCTGACCTTGCCACATGTCTGAGGACAGCGTTGACTCCTCGCCACTCCATCATTTTACCCTGTGAAATCTTACGAACTCTACTCCGCAGTCGATCCCGCTTTTGTCAGCCAAATGCTCGATTGGTTCCGCGCCAACGATAAGAACGTCTATAAATCCGCAGTCGCCACTCTTGCCACAAACCGCAAGCTGCGCCCCGTTTTCATTCAAAAGAAATCCATGGTAGAGCAATACGCGTGGATTCAAAAAACGCTAAAACTCGTCGCCTGTGACACCATCGGCGAGCATCTATTGCAAGCCTACCTCATGGCCGGCCAGCAATCGCTGCTTAGCATGTTCTGCGATGGCATGGGCATCCCTCATGACGGCAAGGGTTCCGTCGTCGGAGATTTACCTAAAAAGCTCGATGCAGAGCGGCTTGCTTCCACCATTGATCGTCTCGTTGATATCTTCGATCCCAAGCTCCTCACCGTTTACCTTCATTGCTTCAACATGCAGCTCCCCGGCGGATGGCCTGAACTGGGCGAAAAGCTATCTTCCGATCCGCGGCTCGTGCTAGCGTGACCCATGATGGGAGTGAATAATTGAGTGCTATATTCTAAATGTTATTGGTTTCCTATGCCTAAAGTTTACGTCAAAACCTACGGCTGCCAGATGAACGAGCGCGACTCCGAGCAAGTCGCGAAAATGTTCACTGAAGGAGGCTATACCGTCACCGCAGATGAGACCGAGGCCGATGCGATTTTGGTCAACACATGTTCTGTGAGAGATCAAGCCGAGCAAAAAGCGCTCGGAAAAATGGGCAGTATGATGTATCAAGGCCGGGACCGCAAACATGTAGTCTATGGCTTCATGGGTTGCATGGCCCAGTCTCGTGGTGACGAGTTATTTAAATCCGTGCCAAGCCTCGATGTGGTAGTGGGCACCCAGAAGTATCATAAGGTTTTCGAGTATGTGGATCAAATCCTCCAGCGTCGCTTAGAGGCTCGCATGGACGACCCAAAGTATTCCCTGCGCGGAACTAGCATTTGTGATACCGCAGCAGAGGAAGGCTCGCAAAATACCATTCGCGATCATGTTCCTAAGGCTCACGAATCTAGTTCTTTCGTTTCCATCATGCAGGGCTGCAACATGCGCTGCTCCTTCTGCATCGTGCCAGATACCCGTGGAAAAGAACGCGGGCGGCCAATGGCAGACATCGTAAATGAAGTCCGCAGTCTCGCTGCCCACGGTGTGAAAGAGGTCACACTTCTCGGCCAGATCGTGAACCTTTACGGGCGCACTGAGTTCCCAAAAATCGATGGGAAATCCCCTTTCGTGCAGCTCCTAGAAGCCGTTCATGAGATAGATGGCATTGAGCGGATTCGTTTCACCTCGCCCCATCCCATCGGGTATCGCGATGATCTCATCGCTGCCTTCACTTATCTTCCTAAACTTTGTTCTCATATACATTTCCCGATGCAAAGCGGCTCAGATCGGATTTTAAAATCGATGCGCCGCCCTTACAAGAACGCGAAATTTGTAGAGATTTGCGAGAAAATGAAAGCTGCCCGCCCTGGCATCGCAATCACTACTGATATCATCGTCGGCTTCCCCAGCGAGACGGAGGAAGATTTCCAAACTACTATCGATACTGTAGAACACCTCAAGTTCGATAATGCCTTCGTTTTCCGTTACTCCAAACGCAAGAACACTCCCGCCGCTGAAATGGATGACCAGCTCGATGAATCTGTAAAAGAAGAGCGTAATCAACGCTTGCTTGCTGTGGTAGATCGCCTCGCGATTGCCAGCAATGCCAGCAAGATTGGAAGCCGCCAACAAGTGCTTTGCGAAGGCCCATCTAAAAACAACGCCGCAAGACTCACTGGCCGCACTACCCATAATAAAATTGTCATCTTCGATGGCGATCCCGCGAGACTCACGGGCCAATTGCTGGACATCGAGATCGAGCAATCCAGCGGCTTCACCTTATTTGGGACTGCCTGCCTAGATCGTTTTTGATATAACCCCACGGAAAACAGTTGCCTCACCTGTTACCGCCAATACGCTTCT
>JAYULG010000415.1:0-7247 GCA_043763755.1 Akkermansiaceae bacterium
ATGACAGTGGCCAAACCGAGTAGATATACGAAAATGGAAAGGGCGAGAACATGCCACGCTCCGGAGGATGAACCCCGGATGAGCGTGAGATCGAGCGCACCGTGGGGCAGCCCGAAGATGACAATAGATGTTGCAAGGACTATAAGCTGGATGGATAAAGGTAATAACGTAAGAAGAGGTGCAGCTAGTAATGCTAACGTGAGAATCACCAACATTATAATGGTGTGGCGGCGATAGAAGATTTGGAACCAAGTGTTCATCGAATGGCAGCAGCAAGGAAAGGCGCGGCGGGCAGAGCGCGCATAATTTTCCAGAGATCATTCGCGTTTGGCTCTGATTCCATGAAGCGGACAAGAGCATCAGGCGGCATTCGATCAAAAAGACGGGTGAAAAACTCGGGAACCCTATGCGGATGCCTCGCCATCGCGTTTAGAAATATGTGGTCCATTTTTCCGAGGACGGGTGATTCCCGCAAAACCGCAATATCGGGACATCCGTTTTTTAGCCAAGCGGCAGTCATGCGCTCGCTAGTGCGCTGGATGCGTGAAAAGGCATAGCCTGAGGAGGCGCGCACGGCACCACCGGGAATACCCCACGGAAAGATGCGGGAGGGATATTTCTGGGTGGGTATTTTTGGAAGTTTTAGTCCCATCGGAAGGTCACCCTGTTCCCGATGACGAATGCACCACTCGACCGGGGCTAGATTTTTCCGGGCATAGTCGATGATCAATTTATCGTCTTGGCGCGGTGTATGGCCAGTGGGAATGAGCCAAGTGTCTTCGACGAGAGCGGTGTGGGAATCGAGCGGAAGCACATAGAAAAAGCGGATGCCATATTTATCGGCTGAGATGAAATCCATCAGGGTGACCACACTCGTGTCGAGATTTGCAGCACTCGAATGGAGCTCAAGTCCGCGGAAAATTTGCCGCCATGGTGCTTGCCCAGCATGCGATGGCCGACTGTCAAATGCCCATGCGGCGCGGATCATGGAGCCGTCAGTGAGCTGCAAAGCAGCATGATCTGCATGGGTGGTGATGGTGGCTACGCTGACTCCTTCTAGAAAATCGACGTGGGGTGAGGCAGCCAGTTTCTCGTAGGCCATTTCATAAAAAAGATCGGAGGGAATGCGCGTGTAGGGATGTGGGGAATGGCGAGTCACGGCCATTTGCCTGCTTGTGCGGATCATCCAGCTCTGCCAACTGTGGGTGACTGCGGCAGTAAATGGATGTTCGTGTAGCTGCCAGTGGCACCATGTGCGGTCCCGAGGGCGATGACGAAGGGGGTCAATGAGCACCATCCGTGGTGGATGGGGAAGGGCGGCAAGGCGGACTGCGAGACTGAGACCCGCCAAGCCGGCGCCAGCGAAGGCGATGTCATACATTGCACCCATTTTAGGAGAGCCAATCATGAATAGGTGCCTACAAGGCCATCGAGATGCTGATGCAGAGTCTGATCGTGTGCGGCTAGACCTGCGGCTCGCGGTAGCTGCGTAAGGTAAGACTGCGCGATCACAAGCGCCTTCCGGCGAAATGGCACGACGACTCGATCCATGGCGCGATCTGCCCCCATGCGGATCAATTCCATGCCAATTTCACGATAGACCATGCCAGCAATGTGAATCCCACGGCGGCATTCGGGCGGTAAATAAGCCAGCCCGGTGAGGCCGCTTGCGTAATATGGCTCGGCAAGTGCAAGGCAGCGCAAGGCTGCCTGATGGACTTTTGCGGGATGGAGGTGAATGGACTGCGGCGGGAGGTCGAGCCATGATGCCGGTAAATAGCGGCGCTGAATGCCAGCATCTTCACGGGTATCGCGGGCGATGTTGGTCAATTGAAGGGCGATCCCGAGATCAATGGCATGACGGGCGGCTGCGGGATCGGTGGCTCCGAGAATACGCGCCATCATTAGGCCCACAGTGCCGGCCACGCCGTGGCAATAGCGCAAGAGAGCGCGCTCGTCCGGAATCTGAGTTGGCCCGGTATCGTCACGCAGAGTGCGAGCCAAGGTGATGGCTGGTACCGCATCCGCTGCACCAAGTGAAAAATACAGGGCAGAAAGTGGATGCGAGTGGTCGTTTTTCTCAAGTGCGCTAGCGACGGCTTCGATCTGCATTGCGTCACCCGCGTCGTCGGCGAGGTCGTCTAACTTGCGGCAGAAGGCGTAGAGCGCGGTGGCAGCGGCACGGCGGCGAGCAGGGAGAAATTTGCGGGCTAGGAAAAAACTTCTTCCAGCGCGGGCGAGTAGTTCTTCGGGATTTTCCATGGGTTTTTTGGAAAGCATGAGGGCCGTGCGGGCGAACCATCTCAAGCACTGCGCCGCAGCAGATTTTCTACTACTTTTGCCGAGCTTAGCACACCCGGCATGCCCGCTCCAGGGTGCGTGCCTGCGCCGACAAAATACAGCCCTGCCACATCCTCGGACTTGTTGTGGAAGCGGAAGTAGGCGGACTGTGTGATTACTGGAGCAATGGAAAATCCGGTGCCGTGGGTGGTCAACATGGCATCGCGAAAATAATGAGGGGTGACGTGGAATTGAGAAACGAGGTGCTTATTAAGATCGGGCAAGACAGTCTTCTGTAGGTGCGCGAGGATTTTTTCCGCATAGAGCGGGCCTTGTTGATCCCAGTCGATGTGATGCTGGAGATTTGGCACGGGGGAGAGAACGTAAAATGCATCCTTCCCCGCGGGTGCCATTGCCGGATCAGTGGCCGTGGGGCGGTGGAGGTAAAGGCTGAAATCATCGGCCAAGATGCCATGTTTAAAAATGTCCTCCAACAGCCCGCGGTAGCGCGGCCCAAAAATAATGGAGTGGTGCGCTACGTCATTGTAGCGGCGATCCGTCGCGAAATAGAGCACAAAAAGCCCCATCGAATACTGGCGGGTGGCTAGCTTCGCATCGGTCCATACTCGGCGGTGGCCAGAAGGTACTAACTCGCGGTAAACTGTTGGAGGATCGCCATTTGCTACCACTACGTCTGCCGCGATGTGCTCGCCCTCAGCAAGGCGCACCCCGATTGCCTTTCCCTCGCGAATCAGGATTTCCTCAATCTTGGAACTCGCTTGAAACTTCACCCCGTGACGGCGGCCAAGTGCGATGAGTGCATCAATGAGTGCTCCGGTGCCGCCACGCGGGAACCAAACGCCCCACTCCCGCTCGAGGTAGTGGATGAGCGAATAGAGGCAGGAAGTATCAAACGGATTCCCACCCACCAGCAGTGGCTGGATGCTGAAAAACATCCGCAGCGATGGATCTTGGAGGTGACGGCACACGAGATCATAAACCGAGCGATCTCCGCGCAGCCGTGCGAGATCTGGTAAAATGCGAATCATATCCGTGAGCGAACTAAAAGGCTCCGCAGCAAGTTTCGTAAATCCGACATCGAATAATCGGCGCGATTTCTCCAGCAGCTTCAGGTAGCCCTTTTGATCCGCCTCATTGAACCTCGCAATTTCGAGCAAGGTTTCCTCCACCGTTCCACCGTAATCGAACGAGCGGACTTGTGGATCGATCATGCGATACCACGGCTTGACGGGTAGAAAATCAATATGTTCTGCGCGCTCTTCTCCAAACAAGGTGAACAATTCATCTATCATAAACGGCGCAGTAAGTACGGTGGGCCCGGCATCATAGAAAAATCCTTCATGATGAAAAACTCGCGCACGGCCGCCGAAGTCTGGCTGATGCTCGAATAGCGTGACCTCATACCCCAACGCTCGCAGCCGCAGCGCAGCGGCAAGTCCGCCGAACCCTGAGCCAATCACGATTGCCCGTTGCGCCCCGGAAAGCGGTTTCATGATGCGTAATGAGAAATGAGCACCTCATTGGTGCGCTGTAGCACAGCAGGGTTTGCAATCCCCATCGCGAGCTCAGAGAGATGAGCGGAAAAGGGCTTTGAAATTGTTGTAGAAATAGTGACAAGATCATCGCAAAGATTGCGTAAATAATCTTGGGCAACTGCGACGGAACCTGAGGCAAACAAGCGTTCCAGCCACTCGTCAAGTTGCTCATCATCGTTGCGGGCCAAGCAATCCTGCTGAAAAGCGAGGAACTCTGCTAAGTCGGCAGGCTTGAGCGCGAGGTGAAGCACAACGATGCCGTTGGCTTTTCCCTCGCGTAAGTCGAGACCAGCCCGTGCCCGGCCCTTGAGTCCGAGGGCATCTGCCAAATCATCTTGAAGTTGATAGGCGATACCGAGCTGAGCGAATGCCAAACCTATTTGTGAAACCGTGTGATCGGGCAACTTTGCCAAAACGGCCGCCGCCTGCGCAGGCAAGGAAAAGAGCGCACCCGTTTTCTTTTCCGCCATGGCATTGTAGGCGGCGAGCGTGGGAATCTCCG
Source organism: Akkermansiaceae bacterium (assembly GCA_043763755.1). GTDB lineage: Bacteria > Verrucomicrobiota > Verrucomicrobiia > Verrucomicrobiales > Akkermansiaceae > Luteolibacter. The sequence continues at coordinate 4,339 of JAYULG010000415.1, forward strand.
CTTGGAAATCCATCTCAGCAGATTGCCCAGTAGTCGCATCACTCAGCGCCAAGGCAAAGTATGGACTAGCCCCGGGTAAACGGGCTGCCAGCGTGAAGGACTGAGCGATCAAATAAGCACCCAGATTGATCGCTTGGATTTTTCCAAATTTCCGCCACACCGTGGGACGATCACGCCTCATGTCATCGCTGTCCTGCACATCGTCGAGCACCAGCGAAGCACTGTGAAGCATTTCTACCGCAGCAGCGAGGATCACACCGTCCTGAGGCGGAAGACGCAGACTGTGCGCAAGGTCAAGGCAAAGGCGGACTCGGACCTGTTTTCCAGGGCGCTCGAGAAGGTAACGAGCGGCTGCGCCAAGATTGCCCGTCGTCTCGGTGTTACGAGCGATGAGACGCTCAACTTCCCCGATTGCATCGACAGAAAGGGAAACTGCTTTTGGGTAAGGATAAGACACAATAGTGGGTTTTTGGAAGGCGATTCAGTAACGTTACGGAACACCGGAGCCACTGTGACTCCGGCGTAATGAGTAGGCATATATTACCTTGCGTGAGCGGCATTCGCGAATGCCGGATCCTCGGCAGCAGACTTCGCGCTCGCGATGAAATACACATATAATCCTAATCCACACTTTGCGATGATATCTGCCAGACTGTAGCCCACTTGCAGACCCGGATTTACCGACCCTTCACCCCCGATACCAATCATCGGTAATATGAAAGCAATTGGATAAAATGACCAACTTACGAGGATCAGCATCCGTGCACCGCTGATCAAGCTACGGGCGGCTTCAGGCTGCCTTTCGATCGACTTGGAAAGCTCAACCCATAGGACGTAGAGAATATAAATGAACGGAATCATACTTAGTGACCACCAGAGCCAGCGGGTCCCGCCAATGGATGAGATCTCACCAGGGTAGCCGAGACCGATCATTAACACAGCCGCCACCACGAGGCGAATGAGCAAAGAGCGTGTCACGCTAGGAGCGAGCGAAAGCACCGCGACAAGCTCGACAAGTAGCAACGGCACCGTGAGCAGCCAGTCCACATAACGGTAAGCATCATTGAATGACGCACCGGAGTCTGTATATCCTGCGCCATTTAAACTAAAGGCTCCTGTCCAACTCATAAAAATCCGGACGTAATGGTAGCAAGCAATAAGAGTTACAATCCCAGATACGATGAGTGCCGGTCGGTATTTCGGCAAGACTGAGCCCCGTGAGAGGAAGAAAAAAACGGTCGATGCGCCCATCGCCGCGACTGTTAGACTGAGCATATTATAGACGAGGTTATACTCACCCGTGCTCAGGGTTTGGTTAATATCCATATAGTTGGTTTTGTTTTTGGTTTGGTTTATTTTCAGTTATACATTCAGTCCATGGCAAATAAAATTAAGTTTGAAGTTCTAGATTTGAATGTTATCAACATTTATGAATAAGTTTGATTCTCATGACCATTCTCGGCTTATTGGCCATGTCTTGATAGCAATGGGCGGATTTGCTTGGCTCATTGCTCTGGCAGGTTTCATCCCGGACAGGATCTTCACTTTGCCAAACCACTTTTTTGGAAACGAAGGTGCCATGGCCGTGGGATCATTACTTGTAGTATCAGGTTTCTTGATGCGAAAGTGAGCTTGCACGCGGCGCTTTTGTAAGGGGCTTGCGCAACTTAAGATGGCTGAACCGCTGCGAGCAGAGGCTCGCGGCAGATCTCCGCAGCTTATACATCTCCCATTCATGGCAGGCGATTCATTAGCACGAACTCCAAAGGGTTTTAGGCACTTGCTCAACCCTACGATAGTTAGCTATGCCCGCCGGGACGCAAGGAGGAATTTTACTGTTTTCCACAAATACTTGTAAAACACTTGGTGAAAGCCAGCGGTTGCTGGGTGTAGCTCAGTAAACCTTCGCTCACATTTGTCTCCTCCCGTAGCCCACCAGTATCAATTGCCCGATCATGTTGAGTGGCTTGTTGATGAGAATTGTAAGTTTACAATCGTGTTTTATTATCCACGCCCGAGCGAGTGTAAGGAATCTGGTTTCCGGGCCTAATTTACCTATACTTCCGCTGAACAATACTCAATTTTTACAGAATCAGTCCTGATTGGCTCGCTGGTTCTGGGCGGGTGAAGAGCTCTTGGCAGAGCATACAATATTTACCATTGCAGCCACGGGCAGTGCAGTGCTCGCGTCCGTAGAAAATGATTTGCAGGTGGAGGCGATTCCATGCCGCCTGAGGGAAAAGTTTTTTGAGATCGCGCTCGGTTTGCGTTACATTTTTACCGGACGTGAGTTTCCAGCGGGCGGCAAGGCGGTGGATATGGGTATCGATGCCAAATGCAGGTACGCCAAAAGCTTGTGCCATCACTACCGAGGCGGTTTTGTGACCGACTCCGGGTAAAGCCTCCAGCGCTGCAAAGTCTTGGGGAACCTCGCCGCCGTGTTGCTCCAACAAGATTTTTGACAGCTCTGAAATGGCAGCAGACTTGCGAGGTGAGAGGCCACAAGGGCGGATGATCGCCTGAATTTTTTCAATCGGGACTTTCATCATTTTTTTCGGGTGATCTGCCAATTTGAAGAGAGCGGGCGTCACGAGATTCACCCGCACATCGGTGCATTGCGCAGAAAGTAAAACAGCGATGAGCAAGGTGAAAGGATTCGTGTGGTCTAGGGGAATCGGGGTTTCTGGGTACAATTCTCCGAGCCGACGCAATAGGTGATTTGCGCGTTGTTGTTTAAGCATGAGCAGAGTTTTTATGAAATGTTCACAGGATGCAAGGTAGCCGATTGGCTAGAAGGACATTTGGTATTTCGGCACCTCGTCCTCGCATGGCTGCTGACGATTTGACATGCGCTGTAAGAAACGACCTTTTGACCGCAGTAATAGTTTAGTGCATTATTTTATGGGAAA
>JAYULG010000416.1:0-7246 GCA_043763755.1 Akkermansiaceae bacterium
GCAAGTGCACGAGATGGAAAAGCATCGGGAAAGGGCCAGCTCACAACTGCGCCTCGAGATTCAAACCCGCCTCCCGCTGGAAGAAATGCGCGGCATGGATGCCAATCTCCTCGCGCAACGATTTCTCAAAGCCTGCGAATCCCGGGACCTCCAATCATTGCTCGGATTCTTCGGCGGCCTATCTGAAGAGTTGCCTGACGATTGGGCGCTCAGGCTTAAGGCCACTCGGCTTGCCGTCCGCGAGGAAGTAATGAACAAGGATGCGTGGCAATTGTTGCTGGCACCACGAGTCCTGCGGGTCTTGCTCAATGAAGATCAAGACGCGGATGAGGGAGTTTTCTCAATCGCTTGTCTGGACCCTGCGTCCAAAGATGCTCGCACCTCGCTTCCGAAAATTGAGTTCATCCATTTTGAATACAGCCGGGATGGCGAATCGCTTTGGAGGATTGATCCACCTACCTCGCTTTTGCAAGGTACTGAGGAACCTGAAGCCACGGATGATGAAGATTTGGATCAAGACCTCATCGCGGGATTTTCATATCAGTGGCAGCAGCTCAATCCCGCTGTGCCACAAGAATCACCGGAGGCCGCCCAGCAAGCCTTCAGCAACACATTGCAGGCAGGGGATCTGGGGGATTTTCTGCGGCTCATCAAACCCAGCGATGATCCATTAGTGGCCAGTAGAGCGATGGCTTCAGGCGCGAAACTCTGGTGGGATTTCCGCGCACCAGGAGCGGTGAAATTTCCTCTTCCTCTCCGGTGCGAAAGGGAAGGCGACCATGCATCTGCCGCTTTCCAATTTTTTTCTGCGCGTGATCCAGATCGTTTGAATCTGCAACATATCTATTTTGAAAAGTCCGGCGATGCTTGGTATTGGGTGCCTGAGATCGATGAGGCGACATCTAAGATTTTCAAAAACGGGCCTCTCACTGATAAAGAACTTTCACTCGCGGAATGGCAGGGCAGGCTTTTATCGGAATCGGTTTTGCTTGATGGCATACCAGAACTGCAAGCGCCCAGTGCGGAAGAAGCCCAGCTCGTTTTCGCAGCTTGGCAACAAGCTATCGCAGCAGGTGATATCATGGCAGCGCTTAAGCTCACAGCCCGGTTCAATGATCCTCGGGGAAACAGCGTATTTCTCAGAAATGTAGGCCACGAAATCATGAGCGCGCGCCGCGCCGGTGCTACTGCCACATCTTTTTCAAGCCACCGAGGGAGTATCTTCACTGCCGTGAGCACCAAGATCGAGCAAGATGGGAAATTGCTTTTCCCGCTATACCCTATGATTCAAACTGCTCTGGGGCCGCGGCTTTTGGTTGAGATCGATCTCTTTGAATTTCGCAAACAAGCGCTTCTGAATCGGCTAGCCCTAGAGCGCTTGGAGAAACTCGGCTCCAAGTCCGCCGCCGAGGATTTGGGAAAATTGTTCGAGCAATTCCGAGGCTCCATCACAGCCCCACTGTCTAAGTGACGCGTTGCCAAAGCAGCTTGATTTCGTCGTGAGTTAACGCCCGCCACTCGCCGTCGGTGAGAGTGGGTGAAAATCGCCCGATCACGCTGCGGATCAGCCGCAGCGTGGGGAAACCCATTGCTGCCGTCATTTTGCGCACTTGTCGATTTTTCCCTTCCGTGAGTTCGAGTTGGAGCCATGAGGTAGGGATTGCTTTGCGAAAGCGCACGGGTGGCTCACGCGGAGGCACCGATGGGGCGCTTTCTAACAGTATCGCACCGCACGGCCTCGTCCGGTAGTTCTGAATCGGGATGCCTCCACGCCTTAGTTTTTCAAGCGCTTCCAGCGTTGGAACACCTTCCACTTGCGCCAGATACGTGCGTGGGTGGGCGGCATGGGGATCCAGAAGCCGATGATTGAATCCAAGTTCATCACTTAAAAGGATCAGTCCCTCAGAATCCAAATCCAGCCTACCAACGGGATACAACCCAGCGGAAAAGCCAAATTCTGCCAGGGTTCGCTGGCCCGGAAGGTCTGGCGTAAACTGGCAGAGCACGCCGTAGGGTTTATGAAAAGCGACGATCATGTGAGGCATCTTCCTCAGAGAGCAGGCCAAAAAAAAGCCAATCCGTGCGGGACGGATCGGCTTGTTGGCAAGACGGCTGGCGTCTTTGCAAAGTTACGGAAGAAGATTGATCGCCCGGGATTGTTTGATCGCGTTGTTGATCTTGCGATGAAGCTTGGCAGAAACTCCTGTCACGCGGCGAGGAAGGATTTTCCCCGTCTCGGTGGTGAACTTGGTGAGTAGTTCCGGGTTGGTGGCGATGACGAGATCCGCTGGGATATCGTGACGGCGGCGCGTCATCATGCGGTTCGCCTTGCGGAAGTTGATACGGCGCTGAATTGTTTTTGGCTCGGACATAGGAAGCGGAAGCTGGAGTGTTAGCGGAGTTCGCGGTGAAGGGTCCGGCGTTTGAGGAAGTGATTAAACTTCACTTTCTCAAGGCGGCCGGGAGTGCGGAGGCTCTTCTTGTTACGGGTAGTGACGTAACGTGAAGTCGGTTTGCCCTCAGCTTTTGCTTCGGTGCATTCTAGAATAATAATCTCGCGTGACATGGCTTTGGGGGCGGGAGAATGGTTTAATCGTCGTCCTCGTCAAGAGAAACCGATTCAGAATCTTCATCTTCGGCATAATTCCCGCCGCTGAAGCCGACTTCGTTGGATGGGCGGAAGCGGCGATTGCCATATTCCTTCTCCCACTGGGCTTGGCACTCGACGGTTAAGCGGGCGAATGGGATGGCCTCAAGCCGGGCTTGCGGGATTTTCCGATTGGACATTTCGCAACTGCCGTATGACCCAGATTGGATGCGGCGCAGCGCTTGCTCGATTTCGTAAAGTGCGTCTTGTTCCTTGGCGAGGACGGAGAGCGCGAAGTCCCGATCATAGGCATCACTTCCAGCATCGCCCTGATGTTGGCCACTACCAGAGGCTTCAGAACCTTCTGGGGCATTGCGAATGGTGTCTCTCGCCATGCCGGAGACAGCGTCCACTAAGTCGTCACGAAGATCGAGCAGACGTTGTCTTTGCTTCTGCACAAACGCGGGAGTGTGGGTGCCATTGGAACCAGGAGCAACGATTTCGCCGCTGGGTGCTGGAGATGCTTTTGGCGGCACGAAAGGCGGCTTGATAGGCGCTGGCGGAGCTGGATAATCCACCACTGAGGAGCGTGGCTTGACGGCAGGAGTCTTCTTGGGAGCGGCCACGATGGCTTTGACGACTGGCTCTGGGGCAGCTTCTTTGGCAGGACTCGCGGCGATTGTTTTTTGAACAACTGGGGCTTTGGAAACCGGGGCGCTTTTGGTTTCCGCTTTGGAAACAGGGACTTTTGCGGTCACAGCCACCTTCTTCACCGGAGCGGCGGGCTTCTTCACAGGAGCGGCAGGTTTCTTCGCGGGAGCGGCAGGCTTCTTCGCGGGAGCGGCAGGCTTCTTCGCGGGAGCGGCGGCTTTCTTCGCGGGAGCGGCGGCTTTCTTCGCGGGAGCGGCAGGCTTCTTCGAAGGAGCGGCTCCTTTCTTCGTGGGAGCGGTCTTTGAAGGTTTTGCTGCGGGTTTAGGAGTGCTCTTCTTTGGAGCAGATTTAGTGGTATTTTTCTTTGCAGCCATAGCGCAGAGAGGGAGTGCGAATGTTTGTGAATCCTATTGAGTGATAGATATTTGAATCACACGAACAACAGGAGCGCGGTGGGTTAGCCCCTCAGCTTGGTTCCAGCAAGCAGAAAGTTTTATAGATTGAAAATAAGTGAATCGCGCCAGATCAAGGCAGCAGGCTTGAAATGTGTTTACGGTTCCCTAGGTTGGCGGCCCGCCATGCAGCTTAGTGCCATTGTAGAGTCTCTTTTGATCGCTTCACAGAATCCCTTACCGAGTGAGGAAATCGCCCGGTTTGTGCGATCACGTGTGGCCGAGGCTGAAGATTCTCTGGCACGCCAAGTGGAGGAGGGCAAACAAGCTGCGGCACTGCCTCATTGGCTCGTCGCGCTTTCCGCCACAGCGCCCGATGCAGTGGTGAGGGCAATCCAAGACCTCATTCAAGTTTACGAGCAAACCGGGCGTGCGTTCACCATTATTGAGCGGCCAAAGGGCTGGAAACTTTACACCCGCCTCGAATACGGGGATTTTGTGCGGCAGCTTTTCCCGGGCCGGAAACCGGAGCGGATGAGTGGCCCGGCGATGGAAACACTCGCGATCATCGCCTACCGCCAGCCCATCACTAAGGCGGCCATCGAGGCGGTGCGCGGGGTGGCTTGTGATGGGATGATCCAAAAGCTCTTGGACCGCGATCTCATCCGCATCGGAGGCAGGGCGGAGCTTCCGGGACGACCATTGCTTTACGAAACGACAGATTTGTTTTTTGAACATTTCGGGATTCGCTCCATCGACGATCTCCCAAATGCCTCTGAGCTCCGCAAGGTGAAACTCCCCGATCCCGAGGCCGCCGTGCCTGTATCTGAGCCTGCGGAGTTGCAACTCGCGCTGAGTGCCATTGGTAACCCAGCCGCTGCGGTAGCAAACGAAATGGAAGCGTCCTCCGAATCCTAATCCCCATACCAATCAGTGAAGCTCGACGATATTCGCCACCAGATCGATGCCCTCGATCACGATTTACTCGATCTCCTCTCGCGCCGGGCGGACCTAGTGCATGAGGTGGGCGTTATTAAAAAACGCGATGGCTTACAAATCTATGCGCCAGAGCGTGAGGGGGCATTGTTGCGGCGCCTCGTCGAGATGAATCAAGGCCGCTTGCCTGAGAAATCCATCCGGGCAATTTACCGGGAAATCATGTCTGCAGCCCTCGCATTGGAGGATGATTTCAGCGTCGCCTACCTCGGTCCTGAGAGTACATGGACCCATCAGGCGGCGATCAAAAAATTCGGCGGCTCAGTGGGCTACTCGGCGCAGCCAAATATTTCCGATGTTTTCGATCAAGTCGCCCGGCGTGCTGCAAGCTATGGCGTGGTGCCGATCGAAAACTCTACGGACGGCGCGGTTTTCCATACGCTCGATTTGTTTGTGGACTCGCCATTGCACATTTGCGCGCAGATTTTACTCCGCATTGAGCATTGTTTGATGGCCTCGATTCCGCGGGAAAAAATCACCACGCTCTATTCTCACCCTCAAGCGCTCGGCCAATGTCGGGGCTGGATTTTGAAAAATTTTCCGGCCGCAGATCTAGTCGAAGTTTCCTCGACGACCAAGGCAGTGCAAATCGCGCGGGATCAAGCAGCCCAGGGCGCTGCTGCGATTGGTAGCCCACTTGCGGCGGAGATGTATGGGCTGACGATGCTCGAAGAATCCATCCAAGATCGCGCCACCAATACCACGCGATTTCTCGTCATCGGTGAGAAAACCTGCCCGCCGACAGGGAATGACCGCACGTCCATTCTCTTCGTGATCCATGATCGCCCCGGCTCGCTAGTGAAAGCACTCCAAGCCTTCGATCAATTTCACATCAACATGTCAAAAATCGAGTCCCGCCCCTCAAAGCGCAAGGATTGGGAGTATATCTTTTATGTGGATCTAGCCGGTCATTGTGACGATTCCAAAGTCTCAGAAGCGCTCACGGAACTAGAAAATCACTGCTCACTTGTGAAATTACTGGGCTCCTACCCAGATGCTACCGAGTGAGAGATGGTTTCTTGTCGATGGCCCCAAAACACCGCCCATCAATCTAAGCGTTTTCCTCCGTCAGGAAAAATCGATGTATTGAAGGCTGGCATAGTTCATGCACCTTCGATTAGAACCTCCTCGCATGAACGGACCTGTGAATTTGAGCATCAATGGGAACACTCTCGACCTCCCGACCTTCGTCGGCACAGAGGGAGAAGTCGGAATCGATATCGGTAAGCTTCGTCAGCAGACCGGGGCCATCACATTAGACCCTGCATACGGCAATACTGGCTCATGCAAAAGCGCCATCACCTTCATCGATGGTGAAGAGGGGATTCTCCGCTACCGTGGCTATGATATTGCAGAGCTTGCGGAAAAAAGCACCTTCGTGGAGACCTCATTTCTCCTCATCAATGGTCATCTTCCTTCGGCTGTGGAGCTCAGTGATTTCTCCCAGCTCCTCACGGAAAACCAAATGCTCCATGAGGGCATGCGGCACAATTTTGATGGCTTCCCGCCCACTGCCCATCCGATGGCGATCCTCTCATCCATGATTAATGCGGCATCCTCCTACCATCCGAATTTGATCTGCGAGGTGAACCGCAAAGAACGTTTTATACATCACGCCACTCGGCTGATTTCCCAAGTCCGGACGATTGCGGCATACTCATATCGTAAGGCGCAAGGGCTGCCCACCATCTTTCCAAAATCCAATCTGAAATACACTGAGAACTTCCTGCACATGATGTTCTCCGCCCCGAATGAAGATTGTGAGCTGAAGCCGGAAATCGTCCGTGCGCTAGACCTCATTTTCATCCTCCACGCGGATCATGAGCAAAACTGCTCCACCTCCACGGTGCGCACCGTTGCTTCGAGTCAATCGAACCTTTTTGCCTCTGCTTCTGCTGGCGTGTGTGCGCTCTGGGGGCCGCTCCATGGTGGTGCAAATCAAGCCGTCTTGGAGATGTTAGAAGAAATCCACCGCGAAGGAGACGATGGCACGAAGTTCCTCACCGAAGTGAAAAACAAAACTGGCAATCGCCGCCTGATGGGCTTCGGACACCGAGTTTATAAAAATTTCGATCCTCGTGCTGTGATCATCAAGCAACAGTGCGATAAGGTATTGGCACAGCTCCACGTCTCAGATCCGCTGCTTGATATCGCGAAAAAACTCGAAGAAATCGCACTTAATGACGACTACTTCATCTCCCGGAAGCTCTACCCAAATGTCGATTTCTACAGCGGCATCATCATGCGTGCCATTGGCATCCCGATGAATATGTTTACGGTGCTTTTTGCAATCGGCCGGATGCCGGGATGGATCGCCAACTACAAGGAAGTGATGGATGATCCAGATAGCCGCATCACCCGCCCCCGGCAGATCTACACCGGGGAAAATCTTCGCAGCTATGCGCCGATGGAGTCACGCAACTGAGAAGTTTCCTATTTTAAAATCAGCCGTTTTTGCGTGGTCTAAATCCGAGGGCCAAGCGCAGTAGGATGATGGGAATCGTCGATAATGCGACTGCGGCCACTGCAGTTTTCCATCCGGGATAGACTCTCGCCGCCCGCCGCTCAAGCGCTTGCAAAGATTCTCGGACGACCTGTTCCTTGGGCACGTAAAACCACT
>JAYULG010000417.1:0-2054 GCA_043763755.1 Akkermansiaceae bacterium
GCATCGCTTTCAGGCCAAATAGCACAGGTGTAACAGCGGCCACTTTGCTACTTGCCAGCAATGATGCAGACGAAAATCCTTTTACCATTAGACTTACAGGTATCGGCTTGGCCTCAAATCCGGAGATTGCAGTGCGTTTGGCGGATCAAACCGATCTTGTGAGCGATTCCTCAGTCTCAAATTTCGGTGCCACCCAAGTCGGAGAGGCGACCGCAGCGCGATTTTTTACAATCCTCAATCAAGGCACCGCACCACTGATGGGTTTGGCAGTAACTGGAAGTTCAGCGGATTTTGAAATAACGAGTCCGTTGGTGGGATCTCTCATGCCGGGTGCCTTCACCACATTCACCGCCCGCTTTAAACCAGCAAGTGGCGGATCCAAGGCTGCGATTCTCAATATTTCAAGTAACGATGCGAATGAAAACCCTTTCATTATCAGGGTATTAGGCACGGGAATCGCAGGATTGCCACAAATCGCAGTGAAACTTGGAAATGGGCAGACACTTACCGATGGCTCGAAGCTCGTTTTTGGCAACGTAGGAATGCGACAGTCCGTGGGGCGAGTCGTCACGGTGACAAACGTTGGAAACGCCCCTCTTTCAGGGTTGAGCACTTTCTACACCGGGCAAAAACAGTTTTTCAACGTCTCCGGATTTCCTGTGGCCTCCATCCGGCCGGGGGAATCGACAACTTTTACCGTTTTTGCAAACCCCTCGTCCATCGGCGAAAAATCCGCAATCGCATTCATCTACAGCAATGACCCATCTCGTGGCACCCTGCGGATCGAGCTGGAAGTCACCGGAACAATTGGCCCAGAAATCGCAATCACCGCGCCAAACGACAACGACCTCAGCAACGGCCAATCGACCATTGGTTTCGGAAATCTACCGCTCGGGCAAAGTGGGTCTGCCATGGAGTTTACCATCCGCAACGTGGGGTTTTTAACTTTGAACAAGCTCTCCTGCTCCATCGTGGGTGCCCACACGGGTGATTTTTCGGTCAGCCCGCTAAAACGTTCTGCGCTCGATAAAGGGAATTCTCTGAACTTTGGCGTGGTTTTTAAACCAAGTGCAGCCGGCATTCGGTCGGCTGTTTTGAGTATATCCAGCAATGATCGAGATGAGAATCCGTTCATCATTGTGCTCTCAGGGAATGGGAATGCTGGCCTTAAAAATCAGCCCATACTGCTGGTTAAAGCAGTGCCGAAGACGAGTAGTCCAGAGGTTATAGCTGAGCCCATGCCAGCACAAGCAACGCAGATGTCCGGGCAAACCACAATCGGAGGCGAGCAGTATCGAACGGCGACCTTGAATTGGAGTGCTGGCGCACCTCGCGCATACACTGAGGTGGTCGAAGTTTCCAGCAATCTAGTTGATTGGTTCAGCGGCAGCAATTTTACTGAAATCCTCATCGATACAGGTGCCATCCTCCAAGTGCGCGATAGAACTCCTTTCAAGAACGGCCAAAATCGCTATATCCGTTTGAAGCCCACACCGCGAGCGGCAAATTCTTCGCCATAGCCGCGGCTAAACTTCGGCGAGTAACAACCGCGAGAGTGAGAAGGCGGCTAAGTCTTCCACCTCTCCGATGGAGGAAACTTGACCGAGCTTTTGGCGCAGCTCCTTGGCCCCGGGAAATCCCTTGCAGTAGGCCATCAGCCGCGAGCGCATCGCCGTGAGAGTTTGTAATTCTGTGCCATTGCGGCCACTTGCTACTGCGAGGCTGCAATGGCGAATCACCAGCTCCCAGCGCTCTTCTAGGCGGATCTCGGCGGGGAACGCACCTGTTTTCAAATAATGTTTTGCCTCGCGGAACACCCAGGGATTTTGCATCGCGGCCCGCCCGATCATCACGCCAGACACGGCTGTTTCGCGCTTCCGGTGCAAAATATCTGCCCCAGAATGCAAGTCGCCATTGCCGATTACTGGCACTTTCACGGCCCGTGCCACCGCATCGATCACATTCCAATCTGCCTCGCCACCATACCCCTGCGCCCGCGTGCGCCCGTGCACGGCGATCGCCTGCATCCCGCTATCTTCAAGGATTTTTGCAAC
>JAYULG010000418.1:0-7148 GCA_043763755.1 Akkermansiaceae bacterium
TGTTTAAATTCGGGCCTGATGAGCTGCGTTTCATCATGGTGGACCCGAAAGTGGTGGAAATGCAGATGTATAATCGGCTGCCGCATTTGGTGGTGCCCGTCGTCACTGACCCGAAAAAAACCGTGGCCGCGCTCAAGTGGGTGGTCAACGAAATGGAAAAACGGTATCGGATATTTGCCAAGGAAGGAGTGCGGAATTTTGATAGCTTCAATAGCCGTCCTCGCCCGGAAAAGCTGGCAGTAGAAGAACCGGAGCCGATGCCTGAAGTGGAAGATTTCGTCGATGATGAGTCCATTGAGTCCATCGCTCTGGCGCTAGAATCTGGCGAACTCGGAGCAGAGGCGGACGATGACGATGACGATGCTCCCATTTTCGAGGAGAAAATTCCAGATCGTTTCCCCTACATCGTGGTGCTCATTGATGAGCTTGCAGACCTCATGCAGACGGCTCCAGCAGATGTGGAAATGTGCATCGCGCGGATCGCGCAAAAAGCCCGTGCGGCTGGGATTCACCTGATCATTGCCACGCAGACACCACGGGCTGACGTGGTCACGGGCATCATCAAGGCAAACATTCCATGCCGCATCGCATTTCAAGTGTCCTCAGCGCTGGATTCACGCGTCATACTCGATACCAAGGGAGCTGACAAACTCGTGGGTAAAGGCGATATGCTTTATCTCCCACCCGGCTCCGCCAAACTTGAGCGGGCGCAGGGCGCATACGTCACGGATGCGGAAATCGAGCGCATCATTGATCATTGTGCGAAGCAAGGTGCACCAAAATTTGAAGCAGACATTCAAGCGTCTATCGGCGGCGATCAGGATGATGATGAAGACGATGTTTCCCAAGCTGACGAAGAGCTGATCATGAAATGCATCGAAGTGGTGCGCCAAGAGCAAAAAGCCAGCACCTCTCTGCTCCAGCGGCGCCTACGCCTCGGCTACACGCGTGCTGCGCGGATGGTGGATATTCTCGAGCAACGAGGCATCGTCGGCCCGGGTGAGGGGGCAAAGGCCCGCGAGGTATTCCTGAAGTGATTGCACATGCGTGGTAGGAAAATTGGAAAATAACAATTTTCCGGTTGTCAAACCTCTCCAGCCCACTCTTACTGCCGCCCCGCCTGCGAAGGCGTTTTCTGTGTGCATGGCCCGATAGCTCAGTCGGTAGAGCAGTGGATTGAAAATTCACGTGTCGGCGGTTCAAATCCGTCTCGGGCCACCACAGTTTCTCTCATGAAAGATCCGTGAGTTGTTAGTCGTTGAGAAAAAAGATGGTCGCTCGGGCATTCATTTTTTCGGTTTTGTCTTTCTTGTGTGCCTTCGCGGACGAGCCGCACTGGGCATATTCCGCGTTGCCAAAAGCGGCGCATGCGGGTAGCGGAGAATTGGTGGACTCCTTACTCAGGCAGGCGCAAGAATCGCAGGGCATCATGCGCGGGAATCTAGCCAAGCCGAGTGAATGGGTCCGGCGCGCTACCTATACTCTCACTGGCCTGCCACCCACGCCGGAGCATCTTGCACGAATTGCAGCGCGAGCCGATGATGCCACGTATCTTACGATCATCGATGAATTGTTAGAATCACCAGCGTATGGCGAGCGGTGGGCTAGGCATTGGATGGATGTAGCCCGCTATGCAGACACTCGTGGCTACCATTTTGATCAGGATAACCGCTATCCTTTTGCCTACACCTATCGCGATTGGCTCATCGCGGCCTTCAACCAAGATTTACCTTATGGAAAATTTGTGAAGCTTCAGCTCGCGGCGGATTTAATGACAGACCGCGAAGACGACCCTGATTTAGCAGCACTCGGATTTCTCACAGTAGGACTACGGGCCGGGCGGGTAGAAACCTTGGATGATCGAGTGGATGTGACGACCCGTGGATTTTTGGCCAGCACCGTATCCTGTGCGCGTTGCCACCATCACAAGACCGATGAGATCCGCACGGAAGATTTCTATTCCCTGTTTTCAATTTTCGAGAATACCGAAGAACCCGAGCTGAAGCCCATTATTGGGCCCTCCCGAGAGGGGCAACACTACGAGGCGTATTTAAAAGAAGAGGAACGCCTCCGAAAAGCAGATGCCCAAGCGCGCGATGAACTCGTCAGTCATTTTCGTGAACCAGAAATTTTAGCAAACTCGCTCCACCTCGGGTGGCGTGCTGCCACGGGGGCGATCTCTGATGAGCAACTCGCGGTGGACGCAAAAGCGCTGGGCCGTTACCGCGTGCCTGCCTTGCTCCAGTGGAAAAAGTTTTTAGGTCTAACCCCGCCGGAATTAGCTTCCGAGAGATTGGCCAAGTGGCAGCAAGAGATGGCAGAAGCAATTCCTGAAAAAAGATTAGAAATTTGCCGCGTATTTGCGGGTGAGGTGCTGGCGGCTCCCGCAGAATCGGAATTGCTCAAAACATTTGCGAATGTGCATTGCCCACTGGCTTTCGGAGCCAGCCGTATCGATGAGTTGATGGACCAAGAAGATGAAAGAGTCGCGCGCGCCCGGAAAAGTGAAGTGAGTAAACTTCAGGCCGAGCATGCAGGATCTCCGCCGCGGGCAATGAGTCTGCATGATCGCAAGCAATGGCTGCCCGCGCAGGTCTATAAGCGCGGCAGTGAAAACGACCGCGGGCCAGAATTTGAGCGCCAATGGCTGAGCTTTCTCGGGAGTGGGCCATTCGAAGCCGGGAAAAGCCCGCGTCTCTCGCTAGCAGAAAAAATTGCAGATCCAGAAAATCCACTGACTTACCGAGTGATCGTAAACCGCATTTGGGGCTGGCACTTCGGAGCGTCCTTCGTCGAGCCGAGCGACTTTGGGGCACAGCAACAACCGCCCGCGTTATTGCCCTTGCTTGACCACCTTGCGAACCATTTTCGTGACAGCGGCGGATCATTCAAAAGTCTCCACCGCTTGATCCTCACGTCAGAAGCATTTCGCACATCTGCAGACGGGGTGGCGCAAAACAGCCAGATCGATGAAGGAAACACGATGTTTTGGAAATGGACCCTCCAAAGGCTGGACTACGAGTCCTTGCGAGATCGGATTCTAGCCATTTCAGGGTCATTGGATCATACACAGATCGGAGGGCGCTCGGTGCCTTTGGCGGATTCAGATTCACGCCGCACCCTCTATGCCACAGTGGATCGCTATGACTTGCAAGGGACGTTCATCAACTTTGATTTACCTCACCCGGATCATCATGCCTCTCGCCGTGTGCAAACCACCGTCCCTCAGCAAGCACTGTATTTTCTCAACGCAGAGCTGCCACTACGCCGAGCGGATGCCATGGCAAAATCTGCCGATTTTCTTGCAATAGCCTCACCCGAGGAGCGCATCTCTTGGATCTACCAGAAAGTTTTCCAAAGAGAGCCAGACGACCAAGAAATCGCAATTGCAAAACAATGGACTGCCGCTGCGGCCGAAGGTGATTCATGGGCAGACTTGATCCAGATGTTGTGGGCTTCCAATGAGTTTCACTTTATTCATTGATCGGGAAAAACGACCTCATTCCATGCACGCTTACACCGCTAACGATGTCATACTCGACCGCCGCGATTTTTTGAAACGCTGCGGAATGGGATTTGGCGGCCTTGCTCTGGGAAGTTTCGCCAAAGCAGATGCCGCGTCTCTCTCTGAGATAGCGAGGCCGCTGCCGCACTTCGCGCCAAAAGCAAAGCGCGTGGTGCATCTATTCATGAATGGCGGCCCTTCCCAAGTGGATACCTTTGATCGGAAAATCGCGCTCGATCAGTATCACGGTAAGCGTCTGCCAATCGAAGGAGCCTCCACGGAGCGGCCAACAGGCGCTGCCCTGCGCTCGCCATTTTCGTTTTCCCGCTATGGTGAATCTGGCCTCGAGGTCAGCGAGCTTTTTAAACACACCGCTGCCCACGCGGATGACCTTTGTGTGATCCGCTCCATGCACGCGAATGTGCCTAACCACGAGCCATCATTGATGCTGATGAATTGTGGTGAGGCAAATCTTTCACGCCCTTCCTTGGGATCGTGGGTAAGCTACGGCCTTGGCAGCGAAAATGAAAATCTCCCCACCTACGTCTCGCTCTGCCCCGGCGGCATGCCCATCAAGCGCACCGAGAATTGGCGCTCTGCCTTTTTACCCGGGAATCACCAAGGCACCTACCTTGATCCTTCCATCCAGCAGCTCGATAAAATGATCGAGAATCTCCGCAATCCCCGGGCAGGGAAAACACAGCAGCTTCACCAAATGGAATTGCTCCGCCAGCTTAACGCCAAGCACCAGCTCGAACACCCCGGAAATGCCACGCTTGATGCTAGGATCCGCAGCTTCGAGCTTGCCTACCGGATGCAAACGGAAGCGACCGATGCCTTTGACATCTCGCGGGAATCCAAGGCGACTCTAGAAATGTATGGCCCCGGAAATTTCGCCCGCCAATGCATCATGGCCCGCCGCCTCCTTGAGCGGGGCGTGCGATTCATCCAGCTCTGGCACGGCCCCGGCCAGCCTTGGGACTCCCATGACAATATTGAGGATCATCGCAAGCTCGCTCTGGAGTGTGATCAAGCGATCGGCGCATTTCTAACCGACCTCAAAGCCCGCGGCATGCTTGAAGAAACCCTCGTCATCTGGGGAGGCGAATTCGGGCGCACCCCCGTCGTCGAGCTGCCTGTGCCTGGCCTCAATGCCGGCACGATCAATGGCCGGGATCACAATCACTATGGATTCAGCATGTGGCTCGCCGGAGGCGGCACCAAGGGCGGCCACGTCCACGGTGCCACGGACGAGTTTGGCTTCAAAGCTGTGGAAAACCCGGTGCACGTGCATGATCTCCACGCCACGGTCCTGCATTTACTAGGGCTAGATCACGAGCGCCTCACCTACCACTACTCTGGCCGGGATTTCCGCCTCACGGATGTGCATGGCCATGTGGTCAGAGAATTGATTGCCTGAGATGTCCAAGTTTCTGCGAGAAATGGCACACCATTTAGCTTGCCTCCCCGCAGACGATGCTCCAAAACGGCTGCCCGTCCAAGTTTGGGGGCTGCGTTTCAAAATAGCTGCCTGATTTTGGCGGCCCAATCCCCAATCGATCTCAAATGGACAGCATTTCATCCCGCATCGCCAAAGTTTCTCCATCACTCACGCTTGCCGTCACCGCACAGGCCAAAGCCATGATCGCCAAGGGCGAGGAAGTTTATGCACTCGCAGGAGGTGAGCCAGAAGTGGACACCCCGCAATTCATCAAGGATGCTGCAATCGAGGCACTGCAAGCGGGCAAAACCAAATATACGCCAGCAGGTGGCATTCCCGAGCTACGCGAGGCACTTTCTCAGAAATTCGCCAAAGACAACTGCCTCAACTATCCAGCGAGCCAAATCTGCGTCACGGGCGGCGCGAAGATGGCTTGTTACAATGCGATTCTTGCAGTCATCGAAGAAGGCGATGAAGTTATCATCCCATCGCCGTTTTGGGTTTCCTACCCGGAAATGGTCCGCCTCGCTGGTGGTGTTCCCGTCATCGTAGAGACCAAAGAATCAAATGGTTGGAAAATGACTCCGGAGCAATTTGAGGAAGCCATGACACCTGCAACCAAGATGGTGATCATAAACTCTCCGGGCAACCCTACTGGAGCGATCTACTCCGCAGATGAGCTGCTCGCTTTGGGCGAGATCGCGCTGACCGAAGACATCGTTATACTTTCCGATGAAATTTATGAAAAGCTTGTTTACGGCGATTCCAAGCACGTCTCCATCGCCTCACTCAGCACCGAACTTTACAACCTCACCATCACCGTCAATGGCTTTTCCAAAGCCTACTCAATGACGGGCTGGCGCCTTGGCTACACCGCCGCACCAAAGGCCCTCGCTGAAGCGATTGAAAAAATCCAAAACCACACCACCTCTAACGCGAACAGCTTTTCTCAGTACGGCGCAGTCGCTGCGCTCACTGGTGATCAATCATTCGTCGAGGACCTCCGTGGCGAATATGATGTGAAACGCCAGTTCATGCTTGCCCGCCTCAAAGCGATTCCAAATATCCGCGTCGTTGAGCCACTCGGTGCATTCTACTTCTTTGTTTACACCGGAAACATGGGCCTCAAATCCCTCAACTTGTGCGATAAACTGCTATCTCGTTACAAAGTCGCCGCAGTACCTGGCATCGCCTTCGGCTTCGACGAAGGGATCCGCCTCAGCTACTGTACCACGCTAGATATCCTCAACGAAGGCCTCACTCGCTTCGAGCAGTTCTGCCGCGAGCATTGATCATCGTCCAAATTTGTGTTTTCAAAAACTCCACACCCGAATTCTGCGGACTAGGAGTTCCTAAGAATGTGGAGCTGGAGCATAAATGTAAAAAGGCAGGGGAAGGAAACCAAAGGATTTTGGCATTCTGCGGCTAGTGGGATGCGCTGCGTAAAACATCCAGCCTGTAAAAATTGGTGCTGCGAATGTTCAAAATGCCGATAAAATCTCTGGACAGGAAATTCTATGTAAATACATTAGCAATATTCTAAAGAGCCGGTTGCTGACAGCAAAAGCTCCTCAAAAACCCAAAACACTCGAACGTGATGAAACCTATGTTCCCACTAATCTGGAGTCCCGCAACAAATGGGACGAAAATGTCCCCATCAAATCGGCTGCTATCACGGCGCAAAAACCGTGGTTTCGCCCTTATTGTCACCTTGTCATTGATGATTTTACTCACCATTATTGCAGTAGGGTTATTATCATTATCTAGCATATCGCTCCGTAGCTCTAGCCAAGGTGCCGCTATGGCAGAGGCCCGTGCCAATGCGCGCCTCGCCCTCATGATCGCGCTGGGAGACTTACAAAAGCATGCAGGCCCCGATCAGCGGATCACAGCGCCGGCGGGGGTTCTGGGCACCTTCATCGCACGGCAGCAAATCACAGGTGTATGGCAATCAAAAGCGCAAGATCAGAACAGCCAAGCATCAGACTTCACGGCTGCTACAAAACAACAGAATTTCAAACGCTGGCTTGTGTCAAATCCAAACGCTAGGGCCCAAGATGAGCAAGAGTTTGCATCCGCGCCACTCACTCCGGGTTCGAGTGTTATCGATCTGGTCTCCGAACGAATTGCAGTTGATCCGCTCAACACAATCAAAGCGGTTAATGTGACGAAAGTTCCGGTTGCGGGTCATAATGGAAATAA
>JAYULG010000419.1:0-7130 GCA_043763755.1 Akkermansiaceae bacterium
GCACAATTCCAAAACCACGAACATTGATGACAAACGGATTTTCATCAAAATCGTTACTGCTGAGCAGAATTTTCCCAAGCTTCACGCCCCCACTCGCAGGTTGGAAGCCGACTGAAAAGGAGAGTGTCGCGCCAGGAGCGAGGATGGATGCAGCGAGATTCGGCAAGACGAACTGCTTGTCT
This sequence comes from Akkermansiaceae bacterium, assembly GCA_043763755.1. GTDB lineage: Bacteria > Verrucomicrobiota > Verrucomicrobiia > Verrucomicrobiales > Akkermansiaceae > Luteolibacter. The sequence continues at coordinate 183 of JAYULG010000419.1, forward strand.
GAGCAGGAAAGAGCCAGCCCGGTGAGCATTGATTGCCCGATGTTTTTGATTCTATAAGACACTAAGGGAGAGATAGTTCCAATATTTGTTCCTTGATTAAATGTCATGCCAGTGTTGCTGACAAGTTCAGTGCCATTCTTCCAATATACTGCAATTTCTTGCGGGCCGACAAGTTCACCGCCGATTAGATTGATGACGAATGGATTTTCATCGCCATCGTTACTTGCAAGTTTTAGCACCGCTACCTTAACGCCAGCGCTGGTAGGACTAAAATTAACTCGGAAAGTGGTGCTTGCCCCAGCAGCCAAAGGGGCCGCCGATAAATCTTGAGTCGAAAACTGACTCGAATCTACCCCGCTGAGCGAGAGCGCAAGTCCACTCAATGGAGCAGTTCCAGTGTTGCGGATTGTGTAAATACGGCTGGCTGCTGCACCTGCTTTAAATGTCTCCATGCCCGCGCCGCTCACCAGAGCTACATTCTCTGGGGAAACGAGCCCAATTTCAGGCTGGGTAAGGCCCACGGGTGCATTCAGATGAATCACGAAGGGGTTCTCATCCAGATCATCACTCGCGATGCGAAGAACTGCCGATTTGCTCCCTGCGGACAATGGCTTGTAAGTGACATTAAATGTGGCTGCTGAATTTACTGCCAATGAAGTAACTACGGGTGTGCGTTGAATGAGATTCTGTAGCCGACTTGCCACAACTCGCACATTATCAATGAGAAGATCAATTCTATTGGAGACGAGCGAAAGATCGGTGAACGAGATATCGCTCGTGGAGGAGTTCGCCGTAAAAGTAAGGCTGCGAGTTTGCCATGCCGTGAGGCCCGAATCTGGTCCGAGAATCTGCACAATCTCAGAAGCTAGCTCTCCATTTCCAGTGAGCTTCGTTTGCACTTTTTGCGAGCCGATATTGAACGATAACACTCCGACATCATAGGTTAGCGTATATGACACTCCCGGGGTTGTGGGAAATCGTTGTGTGGCAGATCCGTTCGGAGTCAGATCTCCTCCATTGAATTCCAACTGGTTACGGCCTTCTGCTGAGTTGTCGCGCGGCAATGCATTTGCATTTCCAGACATCTTCCACGCATTTTGCCCAAGCTCAAATCCGCCATTCTGAAGGGAGGATAGCCTAACGGGAAAACTGGTAGCAACCGTGAAACTTGCGGCATCCACTCCTTCGAGGGTGATTGCAAGACGACTTAGGGCGGCAGCACCAAGGTTTTTCACCGTCAAACGCTGGGTCACACTGGCACCAGTATCAAAGTCTAGCATTCCCACGGCGCTTGTAAGACCAGCTCCCGCAGCGTTTTCTACAGCGATTTCGCCAAAGGCGGGAAGTGGCACCCGATGGCTGATCTCAGAGGAGAGACCGCTTGACACTTTGGAGGAATTAATCGCCCTCACTGCGAAAAAGTAGGTTTGTCCGGGTATAAGATTTGGGATCTCCATCGCTGGAGTGAGACCTACTTTTTTTCTGCTGGTGTAAACGCGGGAAATCGTCCCGTGGACCACTTCGTATCCCTCCAAATTCGCTTCGGTGTTAGCTGTCCACGCAAGACGCACGCTAGTCTTGCTGTCGCTGGACTGGCCGGAGGTTGACTGAAATAGACAAAATAGAACTGCCGATATCAAAAGTAGCTGCTTATAGTCAGGAAAAGTAAGGCAAATCATCGAAGCAAAGGGTGAGTGCAGCTTCTCACGCAAATCGGGGGAAGAATGGGAGAAAGTGTGTCGTTTAAGCAAAGGCACACGTCGTTTGGCTAGTCGGTTCTCATAGATCTGTGGCGAAGATGAGCCGTTTCCTCAAAATGGCAAATTAAATAAATAACAGTAATAATTTGCATAACGCGTTGATCAGAAACGATCCACAATCATCGCCCAATCACACTTCGCCATTGATTGAGCAAAATCTTATAGAGCAGATACGCATTCACGTTGCAGAGATCACGGAAAATCCGAAGCTGTGACCGGAATGGATTTGCCGATAGATACCATGGGCCGCGAGATGAGGGACTTACGCATATCCGTGACGGATCGCTGCAATTTCCGCTGCCGCTATTGCATGCCTGTGGAGGTGTTTGGCGCTGGCTATGCTTTCATGCCGCGCGAAGAATTGTTGAGCTTTGAAGAAATTGCAACATTGGTGAAAAATCTAGCGCCGCTGGGAATCCGTAAAATCCGGCTCACCGGTGGCGAACCGCTCCTCCGGCGTGGCTTAGAAGAATTGGTAGCGCTACTTACCGCCATTGATGGAGTAGCAGATATTGCGATGACTACCAATGGTGTGCTTCTAGCGCACCACGCAGAGGCACTCGCTCTGGCAGGCCTATCGCGGGTCACAGTCAGCCTTGATGCACTCGATAGCGAAATTTTCGCGACGATGAATGGGGTAGGTGCCAAAGTGGAGCGAGTGCTCGCGGGAATCGAGGCAGCAATGGCATTTGGCCTACCTGTGAAGGTGAACTCGGTGATCCAAAGGGGCGTCAACGAGGGTGAGATTTTGCCGCTGGCCCGCTGGGCGCTCAATTCCGGGGTGGATCTTCGCTACATTGAATACATGGACGTGGGCGAGACGAATGGCTGGAAAATGGCGGAAGTGGTCTCTGGCGATGAAATTTTATATGAGCTAGCCAAAGAATTTCCCCTAATACCCCGGCATGCTGCCTACCGTGGTGAGGTGGCAGCGCATTGGTGCCACGCCGGCAGTGCGCGGGAAATCGGCTTGATCCGCTCGGTGACTCAGCCATTTTGTGCGGATTGCCAACGGCTACGCCTATCTGCGGATGGGAAAATTTTCACCTGCCTCTTCGCCCAGCACGGGCATGACCTGCGCGGGCTGCTGCGGGCTGGATCATCGCCCGAGTGCATCCGGCAGACAATTGTAGGAATTTGGGGCAGCAGGAATGATCGCTACTCGGAGGAAAGGGGCCAAGTGACGCGCCCCAAAGCGGAAATGAGTTACCTCGGCGGATGAGTTTGCCAATCCGCGGACTCAAACTCACCGCTTGCTGTCCATCAGGTGCTGGTCTTTACTCCGCGCATGCACGAAGAAATTAAGCTCACCCGGGAAGTCGCAGCTATTCAAATCCCGAGTGGGGATTCTCTCACTCTGCCGGCGGGCACTGCGGTATTCATCACCCAGCGCCTCGGCGGCACCTTCACAGTGGCGACATCGCAGGGTCTGGCCCGAATTTCCTCACAAGATACCGATGCACTCGGAGTGGACCCCGCCGAGGAGCAGAAAAAGCAAGCCGAGGTCTCCCGCTTGAAAGACGCGCCACTCGAAGAACAAGTCTGGAGCCAGCTCAAGGGCGTCTATGACCCGGAAATCCCCGTGGACATTGTCAATCTCGGCCTTGTTTACGATTGCATCATTGAAGAAGCCGATGGCAAAAAAACCGTAGCTGTGAAAATGACACTCACCGCTCCCGGCTGCGGCATGGGCCCAGTGATCGCCGCAGATGCCCAAGCGAAGATCATGACCATCGATGGCATAGACGATGCACGCGTCGAACTCGTATGGGACCCCGCCTGGAATCAGGAAATGATCTCCGAGGAAGGGAAAATGAAATTAGGGATGATTTAGGATTTACCGCCGCAACGCTCAAGAGCAAGCATCGTTTCATTTGAAAACTAGGTTTCCGCTAACCCTCAGTTTTCCACGTTTGATCGACGTAGGCGATGATGGCTGGGATGGCAATTTCAAGCACATCTGCCACTTCCTCGTAGGCATGCTTGCCCATGCCGATGGGGTCTGGCACATCCATGCCGATGCCCTGATTCGGGATCTCGGCGAATTCACAGACGAGGTAAAATTTATCTGCAAATTCGGGAAAACGAGCCTCTAGGACTTGGAGGTGCCCATGAGTCATCGCGAAGACATGAGTGGCATTTTCCAGAAGTGCGGAGGAGATAGGCTGGCTGGAAAATTCATCTAGGGTGGCTCCGCGCTGTTTTAAAATTGCAGTGGTCTCGCGGCTGGCTGGTGTGCCCTTACTGGCTGCCACGCCCGCAGAACTTACTTCGTAATCACCGCGATCCGCGATGGCTTGGAGGAAAAGCCCTTCCGCCATGGGGCTGCGGCACGTATTTCCCGTGCAAACAAAGAGCACACGTTTCAACTCTGGCATCGCGCGCAGCTTGGAAGGGCGGATGGCTTTCGTCAAATCGCAATCGCGGCACACTTGCTAAATGGTGGACATTCATTACTTTAACCAAAGTTTATTGTGAACGACGCTTCAGATCAGATTGGTGAGCTCCTCAGAGTGGCGAGGGAAAAGGCGGGGATGACTCTTGATGATGCCGTGTTCAAAACCCGCTTGCCGAAATCTGCGATTGAAGCACTGGAGAGTGAAAATTTCTCCAGCTTTGTGAGTCCTGTGTATGCGAAAAGCTTTTTGGCGCAGTATAGCCGATACTTAAACATCGATGCAGGACCTTGGCTGGATGCGCTCAAGCCCTCTAATTTCATCGAGGGAGACCCGCTATTTCCTGTGCTAGAGCGGCGGTCTGGCTTGCACGATGGCAGTGCAACGACTCGGGAACCGACAAGTGGCTGGATGACAGGTGTCTGGCTGCTGTTATTTTCCGGAGTTCTCGTTTTTGTAGCAATTAAAGGCTTCCACTTCTTCGAGGCACGCTTGGGCGCAGATTACGTGGATTACAAAAATGCACCTTCTGTTACGCCAAGTGTGATTGTTCCTCTGGAAGAGGCTGTTCTTATTCCAGAGGTCGCCCCGCAACCTACACCAATGGCTGCCGCACCTGCGCAAGATGAGCCACCTGCCGCTACGCCACGCGCGATCATTGTGCGCTGAGCGCAAATTTCCTTACTGTTTAACGAGTCTATTCTGCCAAAGGGCAGACGGCGGCACGTCATTGGGACGACAAATAATGATACCGGCATGCTTGCGGGACTCGTGCAAATAATCGGTGATGGGGCGGTCTATAATGGTCATTCGGCCCTTATCTCGATCCGAAGTGGCATGAGAAAAAATCGCACGATCGCCGATTCTCATGATGAGTCCTACATGGCTGGTATAGCCGCCTGGTCCCTGACAGGTGATGGCACAGACATCGCCATTCTGAAGGTATTTTTCCGCATCCCGGACTTTGTCTTTAGGAATATGATAGACGGGTAAATCTGAAACTTGTTCCTCAATGCGGCCCATGGGCGCAATCAATGATGGAGTGGAGCGCAAATAGCGGTAATTTTTCCACTGGACTGTCATCTCCTTAATTTCTCGCTTGATTCGTATAGCTCCCGGGATGCGAGGTGTGATGTTTTTAGCATAGCCCCGGCGCTGGTTATCATAGAAAACTTCCTCTAGATGATGCATGCGGCTGAGGTAGCCGCCCGTGCAGATGCCGTCTCTGTAGCGCTCTATTTCAACCATGTGGAGCATGTCTTGCGGCTTATATGGGCCGGGCTTGTAGCGTAGCATCCGGGCAAGTGCCAGGGCATTTTCATAGTAAGTCCAGCAATCCATACCTTTGAAATTTACGATAGGTGACTCAATCTTATCATCGACTTCTAAAGTATAGTTCACGTAGGGTATGCCTACCATTTCACGGGCCACGCGCACAGTGCGCTCGCTGAGGGGAAGTGCCCGCCAGTTTTCTCGCTCAGCCTTAGCGACGATGGCATGGAATTTCCCTTCACCCTGAGAAACCACACTCATGGGCAGCCTGACGGGCGATGGCGGCGGCACGGCTTTCTGCGCTACCGCCCACGATGTGGACAAGACGAGAGATGCTACACAAATGAGTATTCGCTGCAATTTCATAGCGGAGTTATTAGCATAAGGGTGGCTGGGCGGGAAGAGAACATTCGCCAAATTCCTTACATTTAGGTCAGATAGGGATTCCCCGTTTGTTCACTGCCCACCGTGGTGCCTGAGCCATGGCCGGGGAATACACGCGTCTCAGCCGGCAAGATAAGCAGATGCTGTGTAATCCCATCTAACAATTGCGCGGTGTCGCCTCCCGGTAAATCAGTCCTACCGATGGCCCCTTCAAATAATGTGTCACCTGAAAAAACGACTAATCCATCTGCGATATAAAATGTTACGCTATCAGATGAATGCCCGGGAACATGGGCCAACGAAATTTTCATCCCCGCGAGATGCAGAGGCTTGCTAAGATCAAAGCATGCATCAATCTGGTAGGGCTCTACTTTGATCGGCAAACCCCAGCGGCGGGCGAGATTTTCCAGCGTCAGATCTTTAGAATAATCTACGAACGCGTGAAGCCGCGCACCGAGCGCCTTCATGGCTGCGGCGTCTTCCACATGATCGTAATGCTGATGCGTGAGGAGCACATCGTCCACCCGCACTGCACGTTCTTGAAGCCACTTCGCGATGCCTTGGGGCGCATCAACGAGTAGATTCCCATCCGGAGTCTCGATCAAATAGCCGTTTGTTTGGACGAAGCCGCCCGTGTAACAAGTAATTTTCATGCGGAAAAAATGACAGCCCATGATTCATGCACCAGAAGATAATGCCTCAAATGATGACGCAGATGGAGTCTACTACTTTTGCAAAAAGCGGTAAATGAGATGGTGCGAGTATTTTTCCCCCGGCCTCAGCACGGATGATGGAAAATGCGGCTGATTTGGCGCATCGGGGAAGCCTTCTGTTTCGAGGCACATGCCGCTGCGTTTCGTGTATGCGATGCCGCCTTTGCCGTTAGTGGTGCCGTCCAGAAAATTTCCGGCGTAAAACTGAATGGCGGGTTGGTCTGTATGCACCTCCAGCGTTCGCCGCGTCTTAGGATCGTGCAATCGAGCGGCGAGGCGAGTGCCCTTTGCATCCCCGAGCACCCATGCGTGGTCGTAGCCACCGCCAAACTGCAGCGGCTCGAAGGGTTCATCGATCCGCGCCCCAATCCGCGTCATCTGCCTGAAATCCATCGGTGTTCCGGCTACTGGCTCGATTTTACC